>NZ_JBHVXZ010000079.1:0-45874 GCF_042881395.1 Amycolatopsis sp. NPDC058278
GCGGGGGCCCCCCGCCCCCTCACGGTTTGCCCCGGCGCGCCGGTTCGAGCCGCCGGGGGGAATCGCTGCCACCGCCGCCACCGCCAACCACCCGGGGAGCGGCCTTCACGGCTTTCCGGCCCGGCACCCCGGGCCGAGAATCCTCGAAACTGCGCTGAACCACCCCGCACCGGCGGCCGTGCTTTGGGTGAGGGCGTCTCGCACACGCCCTCCGGGGTCACCACGACGCAACGATCCGGGCCAGCCTCCGCCCGATCGGGACCGGGTACCCCGGCGAGCGGCCGTCGCGGCAACGGCCACCTCGCGCGGGCCCGTCCGGCATCCCCAGAATCCCGGACGGGCCCGCCCCGCCCTCAGTGTCACGGCCTGGGTGTCACGTTCTGAGTGTTGCTGTCCCGGATCTTGTCCGGTGCCCTCACCTGATCAGCGGTCGCGGCTGCGCCGACCGCGGGCGACCGTGGGGAGATGCGACGTTTCGTGGCCGTGAGCGCGGCCGTCCTGGCCGGAATCGGCCTCCTCACGACGTCCGGCAGCGCGAACCCGGAAAGCGCTGTCCCGGTGCTCGCCCAGCACGCCGTCGGCGGCTGGGTGGGTACGTGGGCCGCGGCGCCCGCGGCGGCCGTGCCGAACACCCCGGACGGCTACCCGGGCTACTCGATCCGCAACGTCGTGCACACCAGCGCGGGCGGCAGCCGCACCCGCGTCCACCTGTCGAACGCGTTCGGCGCCGCTCCCCTGACCTTCGGGCACGTGACCGTCGCGGTCCAGGGCACCGGGCCGGACGCCCTGCCGGGCACCCTGCGGTCCCTGGCGTTCGGCGGCGCTCCGAGCGTCGTCGTGCCCGCCGGCGCCGAGGCCTTGAGCGATCCGGTCGACCTCCGGGTCCCGGCCGACGCCAACCTGCTCGTGACGACCTACGTGCCGGCGAAGTCCGGACCGGTGACCTACCACCCGCTCGCGACCCAGACGTCGTACTTCACGCGCAACGGCGACTTCGCGGCCAGCGAGTCCGGCGCGCCGTACACCGAGCAGACGTCGGTGTGGCACTACGTCTCCGGCGTCGACGTCCAGGGCGGAGCGGAAGCCTCCATCGTGGCACTGGGCGACTCGATCACCGACGGCTTCGGGTCGGGCACCGCGGCCAACCACCGCTGGCCGGACTACCTCGCCGACCGGCTGCACGGCCGCTACGGCGTGCTCAACGCCGGTATCAGCGCCAACCGGCTGCTGCTCGACGTGCCCGGCTCCGGCGCCGGCCAGAACGCGCTCTCCCGCTTCGACCGGGACGTCCTGAGCGTCGGCGGCGTGCGGACGCTGATCGTGCTGGAGGGCATCAACGACATCCAGCAGGACCCGCACCAGACCGACCCGGCCGCGATCACCGCGGCGTACCGCCAGCTGGTCGCGCAGGCGCACGCCCGCGGGATCCGGGTGCTCGGCGGCACGCTCACGCCGTTCAAGGGCTGGCGGGTCTACGACGACACCCTCGAAGCGACCCGCCAGGCGGTGAACGCGTTCATCCGCACCGGCGGGGTCTTCGACGCCGTCATCGACTTCGACGCGGCGGTCCGCGACCCGGCCGACCCGCTCCGGATGCTCCCGGCCTACGACTCCGGCGACCACCTCCACCCGGGCGACGCGGGCTACGAGCGGATGGCCGCCGCCGTCCGGCTCGACCGGCTCTGATCCCGGGGGATGAACAGCACCGCGACCAGGCTCAGCACCGCCACCGCCACCAGGTAGAGCGACACCGAAAGCGAAGTGCCGGTGGCTGCCTGCAGCGACACCGCGATCGACGGCGCGAAGGCGCCGCCCAGCACCGCCCCCACGGCGTAGGAGAACGAAGCGCCGCTGTAGCGGTAGCGCGGCTCGAACAGCTCCGCGAACAACGCCGACTGCGGCCCGTAGGTGGCACCGAGGCCGACGTTGAGCACGATCACGGCCACGAGCAGCCACGCCGTCACCCGCGTGTCCACGAGCAGGAAGAACGGGATCGGCCAGACCACCAGCAGCACCGATCCGGCCAGGTACACCGGCTTGCGGCCCACGCGGTCGGACCACGCGGCCGCGACGAGGATGCTGACCAGCCACGTCACGCTGCCCACGATCACCACGACGAGCAGCGTGGTGCGGTTGATCTTGAGCACCGAGGTGCCGTAGGACAGCAGGTAGGCCAGGAAGATGTAGCCGATGGCGGTGTTGGCGATGAAGCTGCCGGAGGCCACCAGCAGTGCCCGCGGCCGCTCGCGCAGCACGTCGACCATCGGCCGGCTGCTGCGCTCCTCCGCCTCCCGCAACCGCGAGAACACCGGGCTTTCCTCGATCCGCAGCCGGATCACCAGGCCGATGCCGACGAGCACGATGCTCGCCAGGAACGGCACCCGCCAGCCCCACGCGGCGAACTGCGCGTCGGTCAGCGCGCGGCCGAGGACGAAGAACATCAGCTGCGCCAGGATCAACCCGGCCGGGACACCGATCTGCGAGAACGCGCCGTACCGGCCACGGCGGTCCTCGGGCGCGTGCTCGACCGCCATCAGCGCCGCGCCGCCCCATTCGCCGCCCGCGCTCAGGCCCTGCAGCAGCCGCAGGACCAGCAGCAGGATGGGCGCCCAGACACCGATCGCGGAGTACGTCGGCAGCAGCCCGACGCCGACGGTGGCCACGCCCATCAGCAGCAGCGACAGCACCAGCATCGCCTTGCGGCCCACGCGGTCGCCGAAGTGGCCCCAGAGAATGCCGCCGACCGGGCGGGCCAGGAACCCGACCCCGAGCGTCGCGAACGCGGCGAGGGTCCCGGAGGCGGGCGACAGCGTCGTGAAGAACAGCTTGCCGAACACCAGCGCCGTCGCCGTGCTGTAGATGAAGTAGTCGTACCACTCGATGGTGGTCCCCACCGCGCTCGCCACGGCGACCCGCCGCAAGGGCCGGGCCGCGACCGCGCGGCCGCTCACGAGCCGGCTAGTGCGGGGTCGGTGGCCGGAACCAGGTCGTCCACGAGCAGGTCCATCAGCAGCCCGTCGTGCCAGTCGCCGTCCGGGCCGCGCTCGTAGGACCGCATCGTGCCGACCGGGCGGAAGCCCAGCGACCGGTAGAGCCGGATCGCCGCCTCGTTGCCGGCCGCGGGGTCGATCACCAGCCGGTGGTGCCCCCGCTCCGTGAACAGGTACTCGGCCAGCGCGCGGATGGCGTCCGAGCCGAGGCCGTGGCCCTGGAAGTCCGGGTGGATCGCGATGTCGATCCCGGCGTGGCGGTACTGCGGGTCGGCCTCTTCGAAGGCGAGTTCGATGCCGACGACAGTGTTCGTCACGTCATCGAGCTCGATGGCGTAGGTCGTGGTGCCTTCGTCGGGGTCCAGCAGATAGGACACCTGGGCGGCCACCGGCTCCTCGGCGTCGGCCCACCAGCGGGCGACTTCGGGGTGCGACAGGATCTCCTCGAACCGGGCGGCGTCCGGGGCGGCAGCTGGCCGCAGCCGGACACGGCTTCCGGTGATCAGGCCGGTCATCAGCCCAGTGTCGACCCCCGGAAGCCGTCTGTCGAGCCGGGTTTCAGCGGCCGTTCCAGACCAGACCCTGTCCGCTGAAGTCCTGTCCCTTCGTCCCCTTCGTCCACACCTTGCCGTCCGGCGTGGTGAACACGCCCGTGACCGTGTCCATCTTCGTGCCGACCGGCGGCAGCTCGGGCAGCTTCGACATGCCGTTGCGGGCCATCTTGTCCAGGGCCGCCTGGTCGATGCCGGTGTACTCGGCCTTGATCACCAGGTGGTCGCGGATCGACTGCTCGAACGGGTTCTTCGAGTTCGGGAACTTGACGTCGGGGCTGACCTCCACGTGGTACTTGATGCCGATCCCGTCGAGCCCCTCCCGCTTCCAGGCGTCGCTGTTCGCCCGGCCGATCAGTTCCTTGACGCTGTTTTCGATGCCGTTCTTGTGCGCGCTGTTGGCCTTGGTGGTCAGCGGCGTCATGTTGCTCGACGTGCCCGGCCCGCCGATGTTGTCGTTCTCCAGGTGTCCCTTGACCCACTTCGCCTTCGGGTTGATGCCGTTGTCGGCCAGGTACTTCTGCAGTTCGGGCGTGAGCTGCTTGTTCGAGGCCGCCTTGTTGAGGTCCTCGACGTCGGTGAGGTGGCCCTTCTGCGGCGGGTTCCGGGCGTTGTTGGAGTCGCCCTTGCCGTACGGGCGGTCGCCGTCCCAGCGGCCGCCCTGGGTCCCGCCGCCCTGCTTCGTGCTGCGGCCCGGCCCCGACCCGGACGTCTTCGGCTTCTTCGACGGCTGGCCGAGCTGCCCCGGGCCGTGCCCGCCGCCCGGTCGCTTCGGCGGCCGCGAGCCGCCCGCGCCGCCGCTGAGCGGCTTGCCGCACGGCGCCGTCAGCATCAGGCCCAGCGGGTCGGCGCCGACCAGCGGGTTCGGCACGTAGCCCGCCGGGTTCGGCGCCGGGCCGAGGCCCAGCGGGTCCTGGCTGAGGTACCGCCCGGTGACCGGGTCGTAGTAGCGGTAGACGTTGTAGTGCAGGCCGGTCTCGGGGTCGGCGTACTGCCCGGGGAACCGCAGCGGCGTGCCCCCGGCCGTGACGACCTTGCCCCACAGGCCCGACCGCGCCCGCCAGGTCAGCGTGCCGCCGGGCGCCACCAGCTCCGCGGGCGCGCCGATCTGGTCGGTGACCACGGCCTGCAGCCGCCGGGTGCCGTCCACCAGCTCGGCCTGGACGAGCGGCCGGTCGTCCCCGGGGTGCCGCTCCCAGGTCAGCACCCGCCGCCGGCCCTCGGCGTCGGTGTGCACCTGCTCGACGAGCTGCGTGTCGGCCCACACGAAGTCGACGCGCTCGGCGACGCGGGCGTCGGCGGTCAGCCGCAGCTTCGCGATCCGGCGGCCGAGCGGGTCGTAGCGGTAGCGCCACTGGGTGCCGTCCGGGGTGCGCACGCCGATCAGCCGGTCGACCGCGTCCCAGGTGAACGTCCAGGTCAGGACGCCACCGGGGATCTGCACGTGCCGGGCGACCAGCCGGCCCTGCGCGTCGTGGGCGTACGCCACCGCGCCCGCGCCGGTCAGGGTGTTGGCGGCGTAGCCGCGGGAGCCCACCTCCGCGTCGACCGGCCAGGGCCCGTCCACCGCGGTCTCGGTGAGGTTGCCCGCCGCGTCATAGCGGAAGTTCTCGCGGTGGTCGGCGGCCGCGACCTCGACGACCCGCCCGGCCGCGTCGTAGCGGTACTGCGTGACACCGGTCAGCGCGTCCGTGACCGCGGCGAGCGAGCCGTCCGCGCGGTAGTCGTACCGCCGCTGCTGCACGGCCCCGGCGCCGGGGGTGGCGACGACCTGGCCGGTCAGCCGGTCGCCCGCGTCGAACGTCTGGGCCAGCTCCAGCGCGCCGTCCACCGAGCGGCGCAGCTCGCGGCCGGCCGCGTCGTGCTGGAACCGGACCTCGTGCCCGGCGAAGGCGAGCGCCGCCGGGTGCCCCGCCGCGTCCTGCGTCCAGTGGCTGTCCACTCCGGACGGTGTGCGCCGCGCGAGCACGGTCCCGTCGTCGGCGTAGGAGAACAGGACGCTGCGTCCGTCGACGGTCTCCCGCAGCACCCGGCCGTCGGCGTCCCGCTCGAACTCGAGCACGACGTCGTCGCCGGTCGCCCGCACGAGCCGGCCCATGGGGTCGTAGGCGTACGTGGTGATCCCGGCCGGCGTCTGCCGCCGGACGACGTTGCCGAGCGCGTCGTGGGTGTAGTCGACCGCTTCGCCGAGCCCGTTGACCGACCGCACCAGCTGCCCGGCCGCGTCGTAGGCGAACCGCAGCACCCGGCCGTCGAAGTCGCGTTCCTCGACCAGCCTGCCCGCCGCGTCGTACCGGTAGTGCCAGGTCAGGCCGAGGGGGTTGGTGACGGAGGTCAGGCGCAGCTCGGTGTCGTAGCCGTACACCGTGCGGGCGCCGGTGGCGTCGACGCTCGCGGTCCGCAGCCCGAACGGGCCGTATTCGGCGCGCTCGACCGCCCCCACCGGGTCGACGTGCTCGATCTCGTTGCCTTCGGCGTCGTAGCGCCACTGCTCGCGTTCGCCGGTCCGGCCGGTGCGCGCGGCGCGCAGGCCTTCCACCGTCCAGTCGAAGCGCACCTGGCCGCCGAAGACGTCGGTGCGCACCCGCGGCCTGCCGAACAGGTCGCGGTGGTCCTCGCCGCCGTCCTCCGGCCGCTCGAGCAGCCGCTCGTAGTCGAACTCGCCCGCGACCCCGATCTGCTCGGTGGCCAGGTCGGGCACGCCTTCGCCGAGTTCGCCCGCGTACTCCCGGTTCCACGTCCGCTCGCCGTCGGTGAAGCTGGCGAACAGCGGCTGGGCGGGGTCCACGTTGAGGTCCACAGTGGACCCGTCGGGCCGGGTGACCGTGGTGGGCCTGCCGAAGGCGTCGTAGGTGTAGGTCGTCGTGCGGCCCAGCGGGTCGGTGCGCGAATGCAGCCGGTCGTACCGGTCGTGGACGTATTCGGTCACCGCGCCCAGCGGGTCGGTCTCGCGCACCACCTGGTTCAGCGCGTTCAGCTCGAACGTCGAGGTGTGGCCCAGGGAGTCGGTGTGCCGGGTGACGCCGGGCTCGTACGCGAAGCTCCCGTCCAGGTAGCCCTGGTCGCCGACGGTGCGGACGCAGCGGCCCACCTGGTCGTAGACGTAGCGGTACCAGGCGCCGTTGCGGTCCTGCCAGCCGGTGATCCGGCCGTCGGTGTCGTAGTCGAACCGCATCGGGCGGCCCGACGAGTTCACGACGGCGGCGAGCCGGCCGCGGTCGTCGTAGTCGAACGAGGTGACCGGCACGGTCAACGTCCCGGCGGCGTCGACGACCGTCAGCTCGCGCAGGCGGCCGCCTTGGATGCGCAGGTCGACGCGGTACCCGTCGGAATGGCGCCAGGAAACCGGCCGGCCGTCCCCGTCGTGGGTGACGGCGATCGTGCGCCCGTCCCCGCCTTCGACCCCGGTCAGCGGCAGGACGCGCACGCCCCGCGCCGGGGCGGGCCCGGACGGCGCGGCGAAGGTCAGGGTCCGCCGCTGCGCCGGGTCGTCCAGGACGTAGGCGCCGGTCTCCTCGTCGATCGCCAGCGTCCAGCGCGGCCCCTCCAGCGGGAACACCGGATCGGCCCCGCGCACCGGCAGGGGGTAGACGAGGATCATCCCGTCCGGGGAGAAGTAGCAGGCGTGCTCGTCGTCCAGCTCCAGTCGCTGGTCCACTGTGGACGCCCAAGAAGCGCCGAACAGCCTGCCCGCGCGGTAGGAGGACACGTGGGTGCGTTCCAGCACGAGCGCCAGCGGCCCCGGGAAGTCGACGTCCGCCTGGGCGAGCACCATCTCGCCGGTCGCGACGTCGATCGGGTCGGACTTGCAGACCCGGTCGTCGGCGCCGACCCCGCGATCGCGCGGGGTGTCCGGCTTGTTCGACGAGGGGCTTGTGGTGTCGGGGCTCTTGCCGCCGCCGCCGCCCTTGCCCGCGCCCGAGGGCGTGGTCGAGCCGTTCGGGGTCGGGTCGGGGCTCTTCGGGGGGTCGTCGGGCCCCTTCGGGGCCGGGGCGGGGTCGGTCTTGGGCGGTGCGTCGGGGCCGCCTTTGGCTCCGGACGTGGTGGTGCTGTCGTCACCCTTGGGCGGCGGGTCGGTCTTCGGGGGTGGTGCGTCCGGGCCGCCCTTGCCCTTGGGACCACCGATGTCCTTCGGACCGCTCTTGATGTCGGCGTGCTTCGGCGGCGGCGCGGCCTTGCCGGGCTTGATGTTGCGCAGCGCCTTCGCCGCGTCCGCGAACAGATCACCCGCCCGCTTCAGCAGCGGAACCAGCGCCTTCAACGCGGTCACCAGCCGCTTGACCAGGTCGGCGATCTTCGACGCGGTCTTCGCGACCGCGTTGATCACCTGCGGCACGACCCAGGTCAGGCCGATGCCGAGGGTGAACAGCACCTGCAGCGCCCAGCTGATCAGGTGTCCGACCAGCTCCGCGATGATGTCCCGGACCAGGGCGCGGACCGCGGCGACGACCTCACCGGCGGTTTTCACCCCGCTGGAAGCGCCTTCACAGCCCTTCTGCGCGGTTTCCAGGAGCGTCACGGTGTCCTGCGCGCGCTGGCGGTAGGTGTCCGCGGCGTTCCCGGTCCAGGACACGGTGTCGGCCTTCACCATGCCGGTGAGGTCTTCGCCGATGCTGCCGAGCTCGGTGGCGACGTTCTTCCACGTCTCGGATTGCGCCGCGATCTCGTCGGCGTTGCCGGTGAGGCCGTTCAGGGCTTCCTTGAGCGGGCCGACGTGTTCCATGAGCCAGCCGACCCCGGCGGCGAGGATCGCGCCGAACGGGTCCATCGCCATCGACAACGCGTCCAGCGCCGTCCCGACCGAACCCAGCGCGACCGACGCCCAGTCCCCGCTCTCGATGGCCGACTTCAGGTCGTTCGCCGATTCCAGCAGCGAAATGCCCGAATACGCCTTCGTGGAATCCTTCGTCTCCGCGACCAGCGGATTCACCACGGATTGTTGTCCTCATCATCAGCAGCGGCGGGCCGGCGCGGCGGCGTCGGCGGGGTTCCGGGGGCGGGCGGCACGGCCGCGCCCCCCGGCGGGGCCGGCGGCACCGGAGCGGGCGGGACGGGCGGCTGCTCGTCCGGTTCGTCCGGATCGGGGAACCGGCCGCGCAGGGAGTCGAGCAGCGCGCCGCGGGTTTCGCGGTCCTCGTCGCCGAGCTGCTCGGCCATCACGCCGGCGACGCGGTCGGCGATGCCGGACTGCGCCCGGCGCATCGTCGTCAGGATCTGCCGCGACAGCTCTTCGAGGGGGAACGACTTGACCTTGTTCGAGAACGTCAGGTCGGTGACGGTGCCGTCCGCGCCGACGGTCACGCTGACCGCGCCGTCGGAGCTGGTCGCGGTCAGCCGCAGCCGTTCGGTCTGCTCCTGGGCCGCCTGGTAGCGCTGCGCCTTCGCCGCGAACCCGGCCGCCCAGTCGTCCATCCGGCGGATCGTCTCGTCGGGGTCCCGCATCAGGTCACCCAATCCGTTGGGCCCCGTCATGACCGGACCTTCTCTTCCGTGCGCGAAGACGACGCGAGCTGACGCTCGAACGGCTGCGCGTTGCCCTCTTCGCCTTCCCGGTAGGACTTCGCGGCGGCCGTGACATTGTCGGCCAGCCCGCGCACGCCTTCCACCGACGCCGTCAGCGCGTCCTTGGCCTGCTCACCCGTCGGCCGGATGATCGGCGGGAGAAACGCGCACAGCAGTCCGTAGGCGTGGTCGGACATCGCCGTGTCGGCCGCCGAGCTCGCCGTGTTGAGCCGGTCCACCAGGCTCTCGACGTGACTCGCGTGCGCGACCAGGTCATCCGGTTCGACCTCGAAGCCGGGGGCCGTCATGCCGTCACTTCCAATCCTGGTTCTTCCAGTCCCCGATCACCGGCGGCGCGACCGCCTCCTCGCCGGCGAAGAAGTTGGGGTCGTCGCTTTCGAGGTAGTCGGCCGACTTGTGTTCCTTGTCGTCTTCCTTCTTGCCGCCGCGGCCGGCGCCCATACCGCCCATGCCCGGCGATCCCGCGGCGCCGGCCGTACCGCGGCCCGACATCGCGTTGCGCGCCGCCGCCGCTTCGGCTTCCGCGGCCGCGCCGGAGGCGGCACCACCGCTGAGGTTGCCCGCACCCGTGCCGCGCACACCGCCACCGGCGCCACCGGTTCCGGAGCCACCGGCCCCGGAGCCGCCGATCCCGCCGAGAGAGCCGCCGCCGGCGCCCCCGCCGCCACCCAGGCCGCCGAGCCGGCTGGCGATGCTTTCGCCGTTGATCCCGCCGCCGCGCCCGATGGTCGGCATCTTGGCGCCGCCGGGGGTGTTGAGCCCGCCGGTGCCGGTGGGCAGGCCGGTGAGCGGGTCGATGCCGGGCGGGGTGAACCCGGGGATCGGGCCGCCGCCGCGGACGGTGCCCCCACCCCCGCCGGAGATGTCCGGGATGTTCGGGATCGACGGCGGGGTGAACCCGCTGCCACCGGTGCCTCCACCGCCGCCGATCCCCGAGGGCGTGAAGCCCGACGATGTCGTCGAGTCGTCGAAGTGCGGCAGCGAAGAGCCGGGGATGCCGGCGCCGCTGAAGTTGCCGCCGGCGGGCGTGTCGGGGACGTCGAAGTTCGGCGGGGTGAAGCCCGCGCCACCCGCACCGCCGCCGGGGATGCCACTTCCCGGGATACCACTGCCCGGGATACCACTGCCGGAGAAGCCGGAGCTGCCACTGCCCGGGCCACCGGAGCCCGGGATGCCACTGCCCGAGAAGCCATTGCCCGAGCCGCCACTCCCCGAACCGCCACTGCCGGAGCCGCTGCCGTCGCCCGGAATACCACTGCCTGGGATACCACTGCCGGAGAGGCCGGAGCCGCCGCTGCCCGAGCCGTCGCCGGGGATGCCCGCGCCCGCGCCGCCCGCGCCGCCGGCGCCGCCGCCCAGAGCCGCGGCGTTGGCGTCGACCGGGGTCTGCGGGGTCACGCCGTCCATCGCCGTCCGCGCCATCAGCGGCTGCACGTCACCGCCACCCGCACCGGAGCCGCCCCGCGCGACGACGTTCTGCCTCGTCGCCGTCGCCGTCGGCAGCTTCGGCGGGGCCGGGAACCGCGGGGTGGCGACCGCGGCACCGATGGTCTCGTCGTACTGCGTCATGATCTGCGCGGCGTGCTCCCGCGCGGCCTGCTGCGCCCGGTAGGTCTGCATGGCCTCACCCGCGGCCGCCGCGTACTGCACCGGGTCGGTCATCGACATCAGGCGCTGGTTGGTCGACTGCAGGTCGAACTGCACCGGCGGGTTCGCGGCCATCTGCCGCTGGGTCTCGTTGAGCGCCTGGGAGTGGATCTCCTGCTGCCGGCCGGCGAGCGTCGCCCCCTGCGCGGTCGCGCCCAGCCACTTGCCGACGCCGGCGAGGTGCTCGCGGACGGCGTCCCCGGCGCCGCCCTGCCAGTTGTTGGTGCTGGCGTTGATCGCGTCGGCGAGGGTCTTCTGGTGGGTGCCGAGGTCGTTGCCGACGCGCACCCATTCTTCCGAAGTTTCCGCGACGGTCGCCGGGTTGGCGTCCAGCGTGATGGCTTCGTTCATCTGTTCGTGGCTGGCGTTGTTCCACAGCGTGCGCGGCGCCCCGCCGGTTTCCCGCATGGCGAGGCCCTCGTCGAGGCCGTGTTTGGCGTCGTCGAGGTGCCGCTGGTAAAGCTCCTGGATCTTCCGGTCGCGCAGCACGGGGTCGACGACCGGGCCGAGCCAGCCACGCCGGATTTCGTCGTCGACCTGCCTGGTGGCCATTTCGCGGATCTGGTCGCCCGACGGCGACTTGTCCGTGGTCAGCGGCCCGACGTAGTACTTCGACGACGAATCGGCGGTCACGTCGTAGAGCGGACTGCGCGGGTTGTAGTCCGGCGACGACGGGTCCGAGACGGACTCGGCGGTGGGTGCCACGGTCTCCCTCAGCTCTGGTCGGCGGTCGGGAGCGAGGTCAGCGTCGTGCGCGTGGTCTCTTCCCGGGACTTGTAGTTCTTCTTGGCCAGCTTGATGGCTTCGATGTAGGTCGGGAACTCCTGCCGCGCGGCCTGCAGCTGGGTGACCAGGCCGTGCTCGTCGGCGGCGGTGCTGACCATGTGCGCGGACACCCACTGCCCGGTAGCGGTCCGGCTCATCGCCGGCGCGTCGTGCAACCGTTGCAGGTTCGCCCAGCGCTGCTCGAGCGACTCGAGCACGCCCTCGAGCGCCTCGATCAGCTGGTTGCCCGTGGTGTCGTCGATGGCGAAGCCACCGCTCTGGGCAAGCCGCTTCAGCTGCGCCCCGGCGAGCCCGACCCGCACGGCGGCCATCGTCTTGGCTTCGGGGGTCGCGGCGGCCTGCATCTGCACGGCGGCCTGGAGAGCCTGGGCCGTGGCCGCGGTCTCTTCGGTCATCAGGACGGTTCCTCCCCGATCAGTAGACAGCGGCGATCGCGTCACGGATGGCGCGCGCGAGGTCGGCCCGCCCGGCGGGCACGTATTCCGCGGTGAGTTCCCCGGCCTCACCCGTCCGGGTGTGCACGAGGTACCGGCCGTCGGCGGTGTCGAGCCAGCTCAGCGGCTCACCGGCGAGCCGTTCGCCCCGCCGCCCCTGAGCACTGACGGCAATGTGCCCGCCACCCAGCCGAGGTTCGGCGAGCACCCGTTCGAGCACGGCGACATCCGACGGTTTCGGAGCCGGCGGCCGCCGCCCGGGCCGCACGACGGCCTTGACCTCGATCATCCCGAAGGCATCGGTCTCTTCTTCGTCGAACTCGGCGTCCGCGATCCGCTTCGCGGTCATGGCGGAAACCTCCCGCCCGGCGGCCCGGTGGACGACGTGCGTCCCGGTACTGGCGGCGGGAGCCGGCGGCAGCACCCCGGTGACGACCTCGACGAGGTCTTCGTCGGCGAACAGCGAGAACAGCAGTTCATCGGTGTCCGGAGCCTGCGTGATCCCGAGCGCCTGGGCACCGTCACTGACGACGAGAACGGCCACATCGGCCCCCAGCCCATCGATCCCGCTGACGGCGACCGAGATCCGAGGTTCGGCGAGCAGTTCGAAGGCGGTCCGGACCCCGGGGTGCAGCTCACCGGAGACGGAGAGCCGCCGCTCCTCGAGCGCGTCGTAGACCTGCCGGGCCACGCGCACGAACCGCACGGGATCGGTGGGCAGGTTCCCGGCCCGGAGCGGGTACCGCCGGACATCGCCCCCGGTAGCCCGCCCGACGACGAGTGCTTCGAAGACCTCGAGGACGAACTCGAACCGCTCCGCCATTTCCCCTCGCCGGATCCTTTTCGTCAAACCTTCAAGCAAGTTCCTTGATGAACATTAGCAGTGCGGCGGTGGTGGGCGTCGGCACCGCCACCCGGATGCCCGAAAGACCACGATCCCCTGGACCAGGCGGGCAAACCAGCAGATCGCCCGACGGAGCGACCATGGTCTCGGCGGGGTGAGGAAGGGGCGGTTTTGGCTGGCGAGGTGACGGGACTCGGCCTGCTGGGCGGGGCGCGAGGTGCGGGTGTGTGAGGTGGAAGCGCTGGTGGGGCTGGGTCGGGCCGGGTCGGGTGGGCCCGGTTGGGTCGGGTCGGGCCGGCTCGGCTGGGCCGGATCGGCTGGGCCGGATCGGGTTGGGCCGGGCCCGGTTTGGCTGGACCGGGGTTGGGTTGAGCCGGTTGGGTTGGGCTGGATTGGGTTGGCGGGCCCAGTTGGGCCCGTGTGGGGTTTGGGCAGGCCCGGTTGGCATGAATTGGGTTGGGCGGGCCCGGTTGGGCTGAGTTGGGTTGGCACGCCACTTCGCTACTCGCCCAACTCGGAAGCCGGACGGCGAATGTCACCGCGGATTCCGCAGCTGCGGCGGCGCCCGGCGGCAACCACGACGGCGGCGGCGATCGCGGCGACAGTGACTGTGGCGCGCTCCCCGGAAGCAGCAGTGGCGATCGTGGCGGCGAGTGCGGCGACGGCGGCGGCACTGATTTGCGCTGGTAGCAACCGCAGCAACAACGATACGGTCGCCGCGGCGAGTGCGTTGGTGGCAGTCGCGATGATGGCCTCGACCGCCGCCGCGGGATGGCATCTCGGGGCGCTTCTTCGAAGTGAGATCCAGCGAGTTCAGTGGGACTTCCGGCGACGGGTCACTTCCAGCGGGGCTGTTGTCGGCCGTCGGGCGGTGAATTCTGGTCCGTGCCGGAGCCATCGACCTCCGGTGACCGCTGCCAGCAGCCGGGCGACCGTTGTGCGGGCGCGGGTTTGGGCCCGCTGCCGTGTGGCTGCGGGCCTTTCCCGTGTTCAGGCTGCGAAGGGCAGTGGTCGGTGGAGGTTGTTGCGCCTGGGTTTTCGGCGTTTGTCGATGAACCGTGGTGGGAGGAATTCCGGTAGGCCGTCGGGGGCGATGCGGACTTCCCAGCCGGAGCGGTGCAGGAGCCGGTGATGGTGGGCGCACATCAGGACCAGGTTGGCCAGATTGGTGGGACCCCCGTCGGCCCAGTGACGGATGTGGTGACCTTGGCAGTGGCGTGGTGGTCGGTGGCAGCCGGGGAAGGCGCAGCCGCGGTCGCGTAGGTAGAGGGCTCGGCGGAGTCCGGCGGAGATGAGGCGGCGGAGGCGGCCGAGGTTGAGGGGTTCGCTTTTCTCGCCGAGGACGGCGGGGATGATCATGCTGTCGCAGGCGTGGATGCGGGCTTCGGCAGCGGTCATCTCGCCGGTGTCCCCGAGGGTGGCGGTTCCGGCGCCGGTCTTCAGGTCGGCGAGCGACACTGCGACCATGACGTGGGCTCGTTCCCCGGCCTGCATGGGCAGTTCGGGGGAGTTGAGGGCGAGGTCGATTGCGTCGGAGAAGGCGTCGCCGTGGCGTTGGGGCAGTGTGCGGTGGTCGGGGCTGTCGTCGCTGGTGCGGCGTTCGGCCAGGGCGTCGAGCAGGGCGCTGGTGCGGGTGCCGGTCTCGTCGTCGAATGTGCCGTTCAGCTCCCAGACCCCGGTTCGCTTGCGACGCAAGAACAGTTCGCGGGTGAGGGTGGCGGGTTCGGTATCGTCGGGTTCGATGCCGTCGGGGTTCAGGTGGGCGAGGATGCGGGCACCGAGAGCGGCGACCTGCTTGTGCCCGGCATCGGCAGCAAACGTCAGCAAGTCAGCCTCAACGCGCGCATGATGTTCAGGTGGAACCTGGGTGAGCACACCGGTGATCACGTCGATCATCGAGTTGCTCAACCGCCCAGCGCGGGCGGCAACACTGGTCGCGGCCGCGAGAGCGGGAATCGGGCTGCCGTCGAGGTTACGGCCGGGGTTGAGAGCGCGGGCGCGTTTCACCATCCGTTCGCCAGCCTGCCTGGGAACATCGACAAGATGCTCCAACAACCGCGCGACAGAGCGGTAACCGAACAGCTCCATCACCCCGCGCTGCTCGATTTCCACTAGCAGCGCACCAAGTTCTGCCTCCGCCGACCGTATACACGCGACCAGCTCACCGATGCGGTCGGCCAGAGCCACCGCATCGGAGGAGACAGCCACGTTGTTGTCGGACATACCCCCAGATTACCGAGGTTCGAACACAGGTTCATCACACGAAAGGGGTAACTGTTCAGGTAATTTCGATAGTTGTTGGCAGCCAGGGGTTTCCGGTGATGGCGTCGCGGAGCGCGGTGATGAGGTGGAGGCCGTTCTTGCGGGCGGTGGAGATTAGCCGCGGACGCGCAACCACGTCTGGGCGCCGTGCTGGGTGCGCCAGCCGCCGGAGATTTTCAGCTGGGCTTTGATCATGCGGAGGTCGCGTTCGGCTTGGTTGTTGGTGAACGGGACGGTGAGGTCGCGGGCGAAGAGCAGCACTTGGTGCTGGTAGTCGCGTAGGCGCACCAGCAGGTTGCGGGTCTTGCTTTGCTTGCGGCCTCGATCCGGTGGGTGCAGCAGCAGGCCGACGTTGATCGTGCGGACGAACCTGGAGATCAACGGATCAACGACATGGGCGGGTATCGCGGCCAGGCCGGCGTCGCGCGCGGCATGGGCAGCAGTGTTGAGCTGTTCGAGGGTCTTCATGGCGATTCTGGGCCAGCTGTGCTCCGGAAAAGCTTCGCCGGCTGCGACGAGTTTGCGCAGGTGGTGGGCGTTGCAGCGGGCGTGTTTGCGCCCGAAGTCTTGGTAGGACATCAGGCCGTCGTGGACCGCGACACCGCGGAACCGGGTGAGGATCCCGAACTCGTCCATCGCCTCACCGCCGCGCTGGGGATGCGGCAGGTAGGCGGTCAGATGTGGGGTGCAGGCGACGTGCAGCCACCAGCTCTTCCCTGCGACCCGGATCCCGGTCTCGTCGAAGTGCGCCACCGGCGCAGCCCGCAACGCCTGCTCGACCCGCTCGGCGAACCCGTCGAGCTGGGTGGCAACCGGGGTGAGGACACCGCCGACCCAGCCGGTCGACACCGGCAACCCGAGCAGGTCCTCCAGCAGCTGCGCTGTCCTGGCGACAGGGATGTGCTGGTAGGTCAGCAGATAGACCGCCAACGCGGTGACGTTCGGTCCGTAACACGCGGGCGCGGTCGTCTCGGCCGGGGCGGGCGCGGTCGTGACCCGGTGGCATCCACGGCACCGCCGCCGATGCAGGCGATGCTCGGTCACCGACGGACGCACCGGCGGCAGATCCACCACCTGCCGCCGGACCACCCCGGCGCGGTGAGCGCGGCGCAAGGCTTCGCCGCAGCCAGAGCACGCCGACGGCGCATGGTCCAGGATCGTCTCCGGGTTTTCGACCAGCGACAGGTTCGCTCCGGCTGCACCGGGCTGCTTACCCTGCTTGCGTCCAGACTTGCCCCGCAACGACTTCGGAGCGGGTTTGCCGAACCGGTCCGAAGACGGCGGCATCGAGGAATTCCCCGAATTCGTGCCCAAGCGGCGCTTGAGCGCGGCGACCTCAGCCCGCAACGCGGTGATCTCCTCCCGCGCCCGCGCGAGCTCCACAGCCTGCGCAGCGACCAACGCGGCCAGCTCGTCATACGACGGACGAACACCTTCCCCCACCACAAGATCATCCCACAACCCCCGCTCACAGCCCGGAAACGGCCTGAACAGTTACCGAAAGGGCGAAAGGACGTAAGGGCAAGCTACTTGAAAGCCACCCGCCGAGCCCGCTCGATATCCGGCCCCCGATACAGCCGCTCCGGGATCCGGGCCAACGTCGAAGGATGCACCTGCGGCCCCAGCCCGTAGAACTTCTGGAAGCTCATGATCAACGGCCGCCAGGCGTCGGGATCGATGCGGTCCTCGGTGCCGGCCATGCGGATCGACTCGTGCACGAACACCCGCTGCACGCGCACCTCGAAGGCGACCACTCCCCCGTCGTCCCCCACGGGATTCACCGCCTCGACGACGACCTCCATGGCCACCGGGCACTCGGCGGCCCGGGGCGGCTCCACGGTCGAAGACGCCACCGGTGTCAGCCCGGCCCGCCCGAACTTGTCCGCCACGTGGAAGTACCCGCGCTTCCGCTTGCCCTCGGGCACCGGGTCCGATCCGGTCGTCAGCGCCAGCCGGTCCACCGCCGGGGCCATCGACTCCGATGGCAGGTTCAGGACGCCTTCCCGGGTGCGCAGCAGGTTCTGCGCGGTCTTCGACCGGGCTCCCAGCCCGAGCACCGCGCGCCAGCCGAGCCAGAACGCCGAGGACATCGGGGCCAGATTGGCCGAACCGTCCTCATTGGTGCTGGAAATCAACACCACCGGAGTACCGAAATACAGGATGCCGGGCTCGATGGCCGTGTGCGCAACAGTTTTCACGCCACCGATCCTGCCGTCTACACGGGACTCGCCGCTGGCGGGAATCGGCCATCGCGATCACGGGGGCGGCACCGGGGGAAGTGCCGCCCCCGCGGCTCACCGCGCGGCTTGCGTCAACGCCCGCCGCGTCAGTACCCGGGCCAGGTGGCGGCGGTAGTCCGCCGTCGCGTGGGGCTCGTCCGGTGGGTTCGTTCCTTCGGCCGCCAACGCCGCCGCGTCTTCGATCGATGCCCCGGCCGCCAGGGCCTCCTCCGTGGCCTTGGCGCGCAGGGGGACTCCGCCCATGTTCACCAGGCCGACGCGGCCTCCTACGACCGTCACCCCCACCATCGCCCAGTCGATCGCGCGGCGGGTGAACTTCTCGAAGCCCCAGCCCTGGCCCGTCTGGGCCGGGAGGCGGATCTCCGTCAGCAGTTCCGCCGGCTCCAGCGGTGTCGTGAACGGGCCGAGGAAGAACTCGGCCGCCGGGATGCGGCGCTCACCCGCCGGGCCGCGGGCCACCAGGACCGCGTCCGAGGCCAGGACCGCCGCCGGGAGGTCGGCTGCCGAATCCGCGTGGACCAGGGAGCCGCCGATCGTGCCGCGGTGGCGGACCTGGCGGTCGCCGACCTCGCCGGACACGTGGGCCAGCAGGGACGCGTGCTCCAGCAGCACCGGGTCCCGCACCAGCGCGCTGTACCGGGACAACGCGCCGATGACGACCTCGTCGCCCTCCAGCCGGACGTACCGCAGCTCGTCGAGCGGGCCGATGTCCACCAGGTACTCCGGTGCCGCCAGCCGCAGCTTCATCAGCGGCAGCAGGGAGTGGCCGCCCGCCAGCACCTTCACGTCGTCGCCGTGCGACGCGAGCAACGTCAGTGCCTCGTCCACTGTGGACGCGCGCAGGTACTGGAACGAAGCGGGGATCACCGGTCCACCTCCTGCCCCGACGCGTCGACCACGGCACTGACGATGTTGTGGTACCCCGTGCAGCGGCAGAGGTTGCCCTCGAGCCCGGCGCGGACCTCGTCGCGCGTCGGCTTCGGGTTGTCGGCCAGCAGGGACACCGACGCCATGATCATCCCCGGGGTGCAGAACCCGCACTGCAGGCCGTGCTGCTCCCGGAACGCGCGCTGCACGGGGTGCAGCGAACCGTCCGAAGAAGACAGTCCCTCGACGGTGGTGACGGCGTGGCCGTCGGCCTGCGCGGCCAGCACCGTGCAGGACTTCACCGACTCGCCGTCGAGCAGCACCGTGCAGGCGCCGCAGGACGTCGTGTCGCAGCCGATGTTCGTGGCGGTCAGGCCGGCGGTGTCGCGCAGGAAGTGCACCAGGAGCGTCCGGTCCGGCACCTCCTCGGTCAGCGACCGCCCGTTGACCTCGATCGAGACCTTCACTGCGCGTTTCCCTTCCGCGTTTCCTCGAGTGCGGCCCAGACCCGGATCGGCGTCGTGGGCATGTCCAAGTGCTTGACGCCGCGGGCCGAAAGCGCGTCCACCACGGCGTTGTGCACCGCCGGCGTCGAACCGATCGTCGCCGCTTCGCCGATCCCCTTCACGCCCAGCAGGTTCCGGTCGGTCGGGGTGGCCATGTCGACGAGCTCGAAGTCCGGCAGCTCGACGGCGGTGATGAACGAGTAGTCCGCCAGCGTCGCGGTCGTCGGGTTCCCGTCCTCGTCGTAGGTGACGACCTCCATGAGCGCCTGCGCCGCACCCTGCCCGAGCCCGCCGTGGCGCTGGCCGCGGAAGGTGAGCGGGTTGACGATCGGGCCGGCGTCGTCGACGGCGATGATCCGGCGCAGCTCGACCTTGCCGGTCTCGGTGTCGACTTCGACGACGGCGAGGTGCGCGCCGAACGGGAACGTCGGCGCACCGCCGCCGAACCAGACGTCGGCCGAGAGCTTGCCCTCGTCGGCCGTCTCGGCGACCTGCGCCCAGCTGAGCACGGTGCTCGACGGCGCGCCGCGGACCTGCCAGACCCCGCGTTCGGCGTCCAGCTCGAGGTCGTCCGGCGCCGCTTCCAGCAGGTCGGCCGCCAGGTCGCGGGCCTGCGCGATCACCTCCTCGGCCGCCTGCCGGATCGCCGAGCCGCCCAGCTGCAGCGACCGCGAACCGAACGTGCCGACCGCCTTCGGCACCTCGTCGGTGTCGCCGTGGCGGACGGTGATCTTCTCCAGCGGGACGCCGAGCTGGTCGGACAGCAGCATCGCCAGCGACGTGCCGAGTCCCTGCCCGTGCGGCGAACTGCCGGTCCACGCGACGACCGAGCCGTCCGGGTGGATGTCGACGCGGCCGCTCTCGCCGCCGCCGTCGCCGCCGGTGATCTCGACGTAGGCCGCGATGCCCAGGCCCAGCTCGACCGGGTCGCCCGCGTCCCGCCGCCGCTTCTGCTCGGCCCGCAGCTCCGCGTACCCGGCGGCGTCCAGGGCCTTGTCCAGTGCCGCCGCGTACTCGCCCGTGTCGTAGGACGCCCCGGTCGGCGACTGGTACGGGAACTCCTCCGGCCGGATGAAGTTGACCCGGCGGACTTCCACCGGGTCCAGCCCGATTTCGGCGGCGAAGCGGTCCATCGCCCGTTCGACGGCCGCGGTCGCCTCCGGGCGGCCGGCCCCGCGGTAGGCCCCGATCGGCGTGGTGGTGGTGACGACCGCACGGCTGCGCGTCTCGACCTTGGGGAACCGGTAGACGCCGATGGCCATGAGCTCGGTCAGCGTCGGCAGCAGCAGCATCCGCGGGTACGCGCCGGCGTCCTGGACGACGTCGAGGCGGTACGCCAGCACCGTGCCGTCGCGCTTCCCGCCGATGGTCACGGTGTTGCGCTGCGCGCGGCCGTGCGTCATGGCCGTGAGGTTCTCGCTGCGCGACTCGACCCAGCGCACGCCCCGCCCGAGCTGCTTGGCGGCCCAGCCGAGCACGGTCGCCTCCGGGTCCGCGCCGATCTTCGCGCCGAACCCGCCGCCGACGTCCGGCGCGATCACCCGCACCGACTCTTCGCCGACACCGAGGCTCGCGGCCAGCTGGCCGCGAGCCATCTGGGCGTTCTGCGTGGACAGCCAGGCCGTCAGCCGGCCGTCCTCACCCCACACGCAGGCCGCGCCGCGCACCTCGAGCGGCGCGGGCGCGACGCGCTGGTTGAGGATGGTCTGGGTGACGACGACCTCGCAGTCTCCGAAGATCCCGTCGTCGAACTCCTCCGCGCCGTTGACCTGCACGATGTTGCTGCCGTGGTCCGGGAACAGCAGCGTCTCGGCCGCCAGGGACGCCTCGATCGTCGCGACGGCCTGCAGCGGTTCGTAGTCGACGTCGACCAGCTCGGCCGCGTCGGCCAGCTGGTAGCGCTCTTCGGTGACGACGAGCGCTACCGGTTCGCCGACGTAGCGCACCACGTCCCCGGCCAGCCACGGTTCCGGAACCGGCCCCGACGGGTGCGGGGCGAGCCCGAGGTCCGCGGCGGTGAAGACGCCGAGCACACCCGGTGCCTCCTTCGCCGCGCTCACGTCGATGCCGCCGATCCGCGCGTGCGCGATCGGACTTCGCACGAAGACCGCGTGCGCGGCTCCGGAAAGCGCTTCCGCCCGCAGATCGTCCACGTACGTGCCGCCCGCGGTGATCAGATCCCGGTCCTCCCGGCGGACCACCCTGGTCCCGACAATGCTCATCTGGTCTCCTGCTCGCCGATATCCGCCGATCATGCCCTCAGGGCGAGGACGACCGCCAGGCCCAGTCCGCCGATCCCGATCCCGATCCGCAACGGCGTCGCCGGCAGCCGGCGCACGAGCGCGGACCCCAGCCACGCCCCGCCGAGCGAGCCGAGGCTCACGGCGAGCGCGGCCGGCCAGACGACCTTGCCGGTGACCGAGAAGACGATCGCGGCGAGGAGATTGGCCGAGCCGGTGATCAGGTTCTTCGCCGCGTTGGTGCGGGCGAGCGGCTGGCTCCAGACGCTGACCAGCAGCGCGAGCATGAGCACGCCGGCGGCGGCGCCGAAGTAGCCGCCGTAGATGCCGATCAGGAACGCGACCACGCCGGTCGCCGGGCTGAGGCCGTGGTGCTCGGCGCCTTCGGCCAGCCGGCGCAGCCGCGGCCCCGCCATGAGCACCAGCGACGCGCCGCCGATCAGCCACGGCACGATGCGGGTGAACGCGTCGGACGGCGTCAGCAGCAGGACCAGGCCGCCGCACGCGCCGCCGACGGTGGTGATGGCGCAGAGCGGGACGAGCCGGCGCCGCTGCCCGGCCAGTTCGGGGCGCGCGCCGGCCGCGGCGCCCACGGTGGTGCCCAGCATGGCGACGGTGTTGGTGACGTTGGCGGTCACCGGCGGCAGGCCGGCGGCGAGCAATGCCGGATAGGAGACGAGCGACGCGAGCCCGGCGGTCGCCCCGGTCAGGCCGGCCCCGACGCCGGCCAGCACGAGCAGGGACAGCGCCCACGGGTCGGTGATCACGTTGTCATCTCACCACGCCGTCGCGGCTGTCGATCCCGGGTGCTGCCGTTCGTGTAGGCGGTGACCACCCACCCGGACCGGAAGGACACCCCGCGATGCGTTCGATCACCGTCACCATGAGCGTCACCCTCGACGGCGTCGTGCAGGGCCCCGGCCGCCCCGACGAGGACACCCGCGGCGGCTTCGCCCACGGCGGCTGGGGCACGCATTACCAGGACGACGTCATGGCCCGGGAGATGGCCACGGGCATGAGCCGGCCCGGCGACATGCTGTTCGGCCGCCGCACCTGGCAGGACTTCACCACCGCCTGGGGCGGGCGCACCGACGGCAACCCGTTCACCACGCACCTGAACGCCGCCACCAAGTACGTCGCCTCGACCACGCTCGACGACGCCGCGGCCTGGGAGAACTCGATCCTGCTGCGGGGCGGGGCGGTCGAAACGGTGGCCGGGCTGAAGGCCCGCCCCGGCCGGGACCTTTCCGTCATCGGCAGCGCGTCGCTGGTCCGGGACCTGCACGCCGCCGGGCTGGTCGACCACTACACCCTCCTGATCCACCCGCTGACCCTCGGTGCGGGCGCCCGGCTCTTCGGCGACGCGCCGCTCACCGAGTTCGCCCTCACGAGCTGTGTCCCGACGACCAAAGGCGTCGTGATCGCGCGGTACACCCGCCGGGTATAGAGCGTTATACGAAGAACTGCGGGGTTGTCCGAAACCGGACGGGATCCCGCGACGGGCTTGCCCGGCAAGACGACGGCGTCCCAGAATCCGCCCTGACAAGGTTGTCAGCGAGCGGAGGGCCGGGTATGGGCGAGCTGGACCGGCGGCGAGCGCTCCGCCTGCTGGGCGCGGGCGGGGCGGCGGCCGCGCTGGCCTCGGGTCTGCTCCCGGGCCTGGCCCGGGCGGCGGCAGGCGGCCCGCCCGATCCGGTCGCCGCGACCTACCTGCGCGTCCTGCTGCGGCACACGCGCTGGGCCGAGCAGCAGTTCGACGCGGCCGCCGGTACCTACCCGGCCCGGGACTTCACCTTCGCCGTCGTGCTCGGCAACGCCGTCCTGCTCACCCGCGACGGCTACGACGCCACGATCGCCGGCGTCGACCGGGAGACCCTGCGCACGCACACCCTGGCCACGATCCGGCGCTTCGCCGCGTCGAACCGGCTGGCCGGCGGTTCCGAGTGGGGCCGGAAGCTGTTCTTCGACACCACCTTCCAGTCGTACTTCGTGCTCGCCGCCCGTCTCCTGTGGACGGACCTCGACGACCCCACCCGGCAGGCCGTCGAGCGGATCACCACCGGACAGGCCGCGTACACCACCGCGCTCGGCACCGGCGACGACCCGGACTCCGGGAGCTGGACGCCCAACGGCCTGCGCGGCGGGCACGTCGGCGACACCAAGCTCGAAGAGATGGGCGTCTACGCCCAGTCGCTGGCCCCCGCGCTCGCGTGGGCACCCGCCGACCCGCGGGCGGCCGAGTGGCGGGCGGCCTTCGGCGCGTGGAGCCGCAACGAGGCCGGCCTGCCCGCCGCCGACCTGGCCAACCCGCGGCTCGTCGACGGCCGTCCGATCAGCGCGAACACCGCGGCGAACCTCTACGACACCTTCCTCGTCGAGAACCACGGTTCGTTCGGCCCGCACTACCAGGAAGAGCTCTGGCGCACCTCCGGCCGCAACGCGATGCACTTCCTCGCCGCCGGCACGCCGCTGCCGGAGGTGCTCACCGCGCAGCCGAACGGCGAACTGCTCTGGCGCACCATGCTGCTGATGACCAGCGACGCCGGCGAGCCGCTGATGCCGATGGTCGCCGACCGCGAGCACCTCTACGGCCGCGACGTCATCCCGCTGGCCTTCCGCGCCCAGGTGCTCGGTGACCGCCACGCCGCCCGCGCCGAGGCCGACCTCGCCGCCCGCCTCGAGCCCTACCAGGCCTACGCGCCGGCCGACCGGATCACCAAGTTTTCCGGCGAGCCGAAGTACGAACCGGAGGCCCGCGCCGAACTCGCCATCAGCTACCTGCTGCACGAGTGGCGCGCCGCGCACGGCGGCCCGGTCGTCCCGGTGAACGAGCGCGAGTTCGCCGCCCACGCCGCCGGGGTCGCCGACTTCGGTCCCGGCCCGGGCCTGCTCGCCCACCGCTCCCCCGCCGCCTGGGCCGGCACGGTCAGCAAGCCCGGCTTCGTCAAGTTCGCCTGGCAGCCCCACCACGACGACTGGCTCTTCGTGCTCGGCGGCGCCAATCCGATGCTGCTGCCGTCGACGAACTTCGCGGTGCTGGAACGGCACGCCAGGACCTGCACGAAGGTCCGCGACGGCTTCGACGGCACAGTCGGCGTCCTGCGCTTCGACACCGGCTATGCCGCGCTCGCCACCCTGCCCACCGGTGCCGCCGTCTACGCGAGCAGCGGTGTCGCCGCGGGCGAGGGCGTGCTGGACGTCCACAACCTCGCGATGCCCGGCGTGCCCGGCCTCGACGGCGACCGCACCTACACGGCCGCCGAAGGGACCGTGACGGTGAAAGCCGGCACCGCACCGACCGGCGCCCGGACCGACGAGCTGACCTTCGCCGCGGTCACCGCGCGGCACGTCCGCATGCTCGGCGTGGAGCCGGACCCCCAGTACGGCTATTCGCTCTGGGCGTTCGAGGTCGGCGACGGCCCGGACCTCGCACGAGCCGGCACCGCGTCGGCTTCGTCGTCGTCGCCGGGGAAGGAGGCGAAGTACGCCGTCGACGGCAACGCCGCGACCAGGTGGGCAGTGTCCACATCGGACCGGACGCGGGCGGACAGCTGGCTGGCCGTCGACCTCGGGGCACCCAGGACGTTCGACCGCGTGCGGCTGAGCTGGGAGGCGGCCGCCGGACGGAAGTACCGGATCGAAACCTCGCCCGACGGCGTGACCTGGACGCCGGCGGGGAGCTACCCGGTGCCCGCACTGCGCAGCACCGGTGGCCGGCTGGACATCGACGGCCGGGCCGGGATCACCGTCGCGGGCCCGAACCCGCTCACCGTCACCGGAGACCGGGTCACGCTCTCCGACGGCCCGCCCGCCCGGTTCGTCGCCGAGCTGCGGCCCGGTCCGCCGCAGCCTTCCGGCCGGGTCGCCACCGGCGCGGCCGCGGTCGAAGCCACCGTCACCGACGGCTTCCTCGTACTGCTGAACCTCGGCGACGCCGCGGTGCGCGGCACCGTGACCATCCCGGGCGCCGCCCACCGGCTCTACCGCGGCGAGCAGGTCGTCACCCGGACCGGCACGGAATTCTCCTACGCGCTGGCCGCGGCGGAGGGCCGCATCGAGCCCCCGCGGTTCACGCTGACCGGCCCCGCCGGGGTAAAAGCGGTCGTCCGCGACGCGAGCCGGGTCGACCTCACCGCGCCGGCCGGGCTGCTGCCCGTGCTGGTCACAGTGACTCCGGACGGCGGGCGCGCCCGGCCGGTGCTGCTGCCGCCGCGCCGGACCGTGCCGGTCGTCTTCGGCGAACTCCGCCCGTACCCGCTGGCCGACCGCGCGCTCGGGCGGACCACCTTCCCCGCCGAGCCCCTCCCGCCGGGCATGTCCGCCCCGGCCGCGGCCGTCGACGACGACCCGGCGACCGCCTGGCGGCCGGGCCCGGACGGCCGGATGGTCGTCGATCTCGGGGCGGTGACGGAGGTTTCCGCGGTCGAACTGACCTGGACCCGGGGACGCGTCCCCGCCGCCACCGTCGAAACCAGCGTCGACGGCGTCACCTACGCGACGGCGGACACCGGGCCGGCCCGGTACGTGGCGGTCCGGACGCGCTGGAAGGCCGGCGATGCGAGCCTCACGCGGTTGTCCGTCCGCACTTGATCGATCTCGGACACCTCGCGACGGGCCCGCGGGCGAGTACCTTGGCACCACGGAGCTTTCCACCCGCCCGATCGGGAGGACGGATGCGCGTCACGATCGCCGAAGTCGCCCGCCGCGCACGGGTGAGCAAGACGACCGTTTCGCGGGTGCTCAACAACAAGGCCGACGTGGACGCGGCGACCGCGATCCGGGTGCGCGAAGTGATCGCCGCGACCGGGTACATCCCCAGCGCCGGCGCGGTCGGGCTGGCCCGCGGGGTGACGCGCACGGTCGGGATGCTGGTGCCGGGACTGACCTGGCCGTGGATGGGCGAAGTGCTGCAGGGCGTCGCCGACGTCGTGGAGTCGAAGGGCTACGGGCTGCTGCTGTCCACCGCCAACCGCGGCGCCGACTCCCTCGGCGAGTTCTCGCGGCAGGTGTCGGCGAAGGCGTTCGACGGACTCCTGCTGGTGGAACCGCCGGACGCGGTGCGGCACCTGCGCGTGCTGCACGACTCCGGGCTGCCGGTGGTGGTGATCGACGACCGCGGCCGCCGTCCGTCCTTCCCGTCGGTGGGCACGGACAACCGGCAGGGCGGCGCGTCCGCGGCGCGCCACCTCCTCGACATCGGCCGCACCCGGCTGGCCACGGTGACCGGCCCGCGCGACTTCGGCTGCACCGCCGACCGCCTCAACGGCTTCAACGAGGTCGTCCTCGACGCCGGCCTGACCCTCGACCCGCGGTTGATCATCGAAGGCGACTTCACGAGCGAAAGCGGCGAGGCGGCGATCCTCCAGCTCCTCGAAACGGGCCCGGCGTTCGACGCGGTCTTCGCGCACAACGACCTGACGGCGGCGGGCGTGCTGGCCGGCCTGCGCAAGTCGGGCCGCGCGGTGCCGGGGGACGTCGCCGTGGTCGGCTTCGACGACATCCCCCTCGCCGCGCACACCCAGCCGCCGCTCACCACGATCCGCCAGCCGCTGCGGCAGATGGGCGAGACGGCGGCCGGGCTGCTGCTGGACCGCCTGGCCGGCGTGCCGTCCCCGGACACCCCGCTGATCGTCCCGACCGCGCTGGTGGTCCGCGAGTCGACTCAGGAGACGGTCAGCGTCGCCGACAGCGGCACGTTGCGCGAGGAATCACCGAGGTAGACGCGGTACTGGCCGGCGTTCGCCGTCCACGAGCCCGTCCAGTGCGCGAGGTCCCGCGGGGTGAGCGGGAACGACACCTGAGCGCTCTGCCCGGGGTTCAGCTGCACCTTCTTGAACCCCTTGAGCTGCTTGGGCGGCTCGCCGTTCCCGGCCGGCTGGCCGACGTAAAGCTGGACGACGTCGGCGCCCGCGCGGGTGCCGGTGTTGGTCACCGTGGCCGTCACGGTCGCGGTGCCGCCCGTGCCCTGTGGCGTGACGACCAGGTTCGAGAACCCGAACGTCGTGTACGACAGGCCGAAGCCGAACGGGAACAGCGGGTCGAGGTTCCGGCTGTCGTACCAGCGGTAGCCGACGTCGAGTCCTTCGGAGTACTCGATCCGGTCGTTCGCGCCCGGGAACTGCTGGACGTTCGCCGTCGGCAGGTCGGCGAGCTGCTTCGGGAAGCTGATCGGCAGCTTGCCCGACGGGTTGACGTCGCCGTAGAGCAGCGACGCGAGCGCGTTGCCATTCTCCTGCCCCGGGTACCAGCCTTCGATCACCGCCGCGACCTTGCCCAGCCACGGCATGGTCACCGCCGACCCCGTGTTGAGCACGACGACCGTGCGCGGGTTGGCCGAGGCCACGGCGTCGATCAGCTCGTTCTGCTGGTTCTGCAGGTCGATCGTGTCGAGGTCCTGGGTCTCGGATTCGCCGTAGCTGCCGAACACGATGGCGACGTCCGCGGTGCGAGCGGCCGCCACCGCACCCGGGATGTCCGGCGTCCGCACGTGCTCGCCCGCACCATCCACATAGGACACCGCGACACCGGACCCGGCGCGCGCCTTGATGCCGTCGATCGGGTTCACCGACGCCGGCGACGGGTTCACCTTGGCACTGCCGCCGCCGATGTTCTGCGGGTCGATGGCGTCGCCGCCGGAGAGCGCGATCGACTTGACCGACGAACCCAGCGGCAGCACGCCGGTGTTCTTCAGCAGCACCGACCCGGCCGCGGCGACGTCCCGCGCGGTGGCGACGTTGGCCGCGTTGGTCACCACGGAAGCGGGCGTGCCGCGGCGAGCCCGGTCGAAGAGGCCGAACCGGAACATCTGGGTCAGCACCCGCCGGACCATGTCGTCGACGCGGGCCTGCGTCACTTCGCCGCGGGAGACGGCGTCGAGCAGGCCCTGGCCGAAGAACGCGCCGCCGGGCACCTCCATGTCGAGCCCGCCGTTGGCCAGCTGCCGCGCGCCGCCGGTCGCCGAGCCCCAGTCCGAGCCGACGAAGCCGCCCCAGTTCGCGTCCTGCTTGATCGCCGTGGTCAGCACGCCGCTGTTCTGGCACGCCGGGACGCCGTTGATCTGGTTGTAGGCGCACATCATCGACGCGACCTGGCCCTGGCTCGCCACCTGCTGGAACGCCGGCAGGTACAGCTCGTGCAGTGTCCGGTCGTCGATGATGACGTTGTCCGACGGTGTCCCGCGCGACGCCCCGGCCTCGACGTTGTACGCCGCCGCGTGCTTGGCCTGCGCCAGCACGCCCTGGCTCTGGATGCCCTGGACCGTCGCGGTCCCGGCCGCGCCGGCGAGGTACGGGTCCTCGCTGTAGGTCTCGAAGTTGCGGCCCCAGCGCGGGTCGCGGACCAGGTTGATCGTCGGGCCGAGGGCGATGTCGACGCCCTTGCCGGCGAACTCGGCGCCCATGGCGCTGCCGTACCGGTTCACCAGCGCGGTGTCCCAGGTCGCGGCGGCCGACACCGGCGCCGGGAACTGGGTGACGCCGTCGAGGCCGTCACCGACCCCGGCCGGGCCGTCCTGCAGGCCGAGGGCCGGGATGCACAGCTCCGGCACCGCGTCGGTGTTGCCGATGTACGGCCCGGTCGCGCCGTTGCCGTGCAGCACCTTCACCTTCTGCTGGGCGGTCATCACCGCCATCAGCTGGTTCACCCGGTCGGCGACCGGCGCTGTCGTGCCCACCCACGGGCAACCGGTCGTCGGCGGTGCGCTGTCGCTGGTGTGCACCGCGAACTCCCACAGCGAGACGCCCCAGGAGGTGGCTCGTGCGGTGGCGTTCACCCGGACGTACCGCGCCCTGCCGGAGACCGCGGGGTGTTCGGTGCCGCCCGCCCCGGTCACGGTCGCCGCCGTCGTCCAGGACGTCCCGTCGGTGGACAGCTGGACCGTGTACGCGCTCGCGTAGGCCGTTTCCCAGGTCAGGTCGACGCCGCAGACCGCCCGCGCGCCGCCGAGGTCGACCTGGATCCACTGCGGGTCGGCGGCCAGGCTCGACCAGCGGGTCCCGCCGTCACCGTCGACCGCCGCGCTCGCGGGGAACGCCTCCGATTGGACGCTCGACGCGGTCGTGGGTTGCCGCAGTGCCGCGTTCGCGCTGCCGCACGCCTGGGCCGAGCCGTCACCGAAGACCTGGAACTCCCACAGTGACACCCCCCACTGGGTCGCCCGCCGCGTGGTGGTCAGCCGGACGTACCGGCCGCTGCCCGACACAGGCAGCGTCCGGGTGCCGCCCGTGCCGGTCGTGGTCGAGTACACGGTGGACCACTGACCGGCGTCGGCCGAGGCCTGGATCGTGAACGCCGTGGCGTACGCCGTCTCCCACTGGAGCACGACCTGGTTCAGGGTGTGCACCGAGCCGAGGTCGACCTGCAGCGTCTGCGGATCGGCGGCGAGGCTGGACCAGCGCGTGCCCGGATCACCGTCGACCGCCGCGCTCGCGGGGACGGCGGCGTTTTCGGTGGAGGACGCGGTCACGGCGTGCCCCTGGGAGAGCAGCGCCGGAGCCGCCTCGGCGGTGACCGGCGGGACGGCGAGCAGCCCCGCGACGGCCACCGCACCGAGGGCGAGCCGGCGCCTCACTGGTACACCCGCACGTAGTCGATCACCATGTCCTGCGGGAGCACGGTCCCCGCTCCCGGCGGGCCGGGGAAGTCGCCGCCGATGGCGTTGTCGAGGATCAGGAAGAACGGGTGGTCGTAGACCCACGGCCCGCGCGTGCTCTCCACCGTGTCGCGGTTGATCGTCTCGAACGCGGTGCCGTCGACGGAGAAGGTCATGTGGTTGGCGTCCCAGTCGAGACCGAACTTGTGGAACCCGGCGGAGACGTCCTGGCCGAGGTCCAGGGGCGCGCCGATGCCGCCCGCGCCGTTGTAGGCCGGGGCGTGGATGGTCGAGTAGGCCAGGTTCGGCGACTTGCCGACGTGCTCCATGATGTCGATCTCGCCGCAGTTGGGCCACGGCGTGCCGCTGAAGAAGTTGGCGCCCAGCAACCAGAACGCGGGCCACAGTCCCTGCGTGCCGGACACCTTGATGTTCGCCTCGACGTGGCCGTAGGTGAAGCTGAACTTGCCCGCGGTGTTGATCCGGCCGGAGGTGTACTGGCAGGTGCCGCTGCCGCTGATCGGGTCGACCGGGCACGCGCTGCCCGGCGTGGCTTCGCGGCGGACCTGGATGACGAGGTTGCCGCGGCCGTCCTGCTTGGCGTTGTTGTTCGTGTAGTACTCGAGCTCGTTGTTGACGCCGGGGCCGGTCTCGGCGGTCCACTTGCTCGCGTCCGGGCCCGCGCCCGCGGCGCCGTTGAACTCGTCGCTCCAGACCAGCGTGCCCGGGAAGTGCGGGGCCGGCGGCGCGGGCGGCGGCTGCGTCGGGTTGCCGCCGGTGCCGTAGACGTCGAAGCCCCACAGCGAGTAGCCGTACCCGTTCGAGCGGGCGGTGCCGTACATCCGGACGTACCGGCCGGAGCCGTTGACGGTCAGCGTCTCCTTGAAGCCCTTGCCCGTCGTGGTCGAGTAGAGCGTCGTCCAGTTCGCGTTGTCGTTCGAGACCTGGATCTGGTACGCGACGGCGTAGGCCGGGTCCCACTGCAGGACGACCTGGTGGATCGCCGCGGGCGCGCCGAGGTCGACGGTGATCCAGCCCGGGTCGACCCAGCCGGTGGTCGCGCTGGTCGCCCAGCGCGTGGCCGGGTCGTGGTCGAACGCCTTCGCCGGCAGGCAGCCGGGGCACGCGCCGTCGTCCTGGGAGGAGGACGCGGCGCCGGGTTTGCCGTAGGACAGCAGGACGTCGCCGGGCTGGGTCGTGCCGCCCCCGCCGTAGACCTGGAACTCCCACAGCGAATAGCCGTACTGCGTGGCGCGCTGGGTGCCGGTGAGCCGGACGTACCGGCCGCTGCCGGTGACGTTCAGGGTCTGGCTGCCGCCGGTGGCGGTGGTGGTCGAATACAGGGACGTCCAGGTGGCGCCGTCGGCGGACGCCTGGAGCGTGAACGCCTTGGCGTAGGCGGCTTCCCAGTTCAGCACGACCTGGGACAGCTGCTGGGTGGAGCCGAGGTCGACCTGGAGGTACTGCGGGTCGCTGAACCCGCTGGACCACCGGGTACCGGGGTCGCCGTCGACGGCGGCGGGCGCCGGGAACGCGGCGGACTCGGTCGAGGACGCCGTCACCGGACGGCCTTGGGAAAGCAGGACGGGCGCGGCCTGCGCCACCGGTGCGGTGAGCAGGGCGGCCAGGGTCAGGGCGAGGACGGCGAGAACCCGGATCCTCGGCATGCGGCGTTGCATGGGCACCTCCACGGCGAACCGGCGCCGGGGCGGCCTTGCCCCGGCGCGGATCGGCTCACGTGGTCTTCGGTGCGGGTGTGGGTCCCGCCCGTCGGCACGCTCTTAGTTCAAGATATAAATAAAGGATCGTAAAATGTCAACGGCGCTGCGCCGGACGGTCGCGGACCGGCCCGCGGACTGGTCCGGGCGAGCAGAATCCGCGCCGGGTTCTTGACTCCGCCGAACCCCACGCTGTTAACTGCGAGCTCACCGACGGAACCGGTTCCGTGACCGCCACCCGGGACAGTTCCGCCGCGACACACACCCTTCGGGCTGACTGGTTCGCGCTCCTCGCACCACCCGGTACCGCTCCTCCGGCTCACGGCGCCGGGCGGGTGTCCCGGGGCGTGAACCCGCCGCACCACCCGACGCCGGCGCGAGCTGTGGGGCTCGCCCGGCCCGTTTCGCCCGTCCTCCCCCCGAGCAGCAGGCAGGCCGATGAGATCAACGACGTTCTCCCCCGTACACCGCCTCCTCGTCATCGCCACCACCTTCGTCACCGCGGTCACCACCGCGGCGGTGGTCGGCTCCGCACCGGCCCAGGCCGCCGCGTGCGGCACCACGAACCTCGCGCAGGGCCGCCCCGCGACCGCGTCGTCCACCGAGAACGGCGGGACACCCGCGTCCGCCGCGGTCGACGGCAACACCGGCACGCGCTGGTCCAGCGCGTTCGGCGACCCGCAGTGGCTGCAGGTCGACCTGGGCTCCGCGCAGCAGCTCTGCGACGTGGTGCTCAGCTGGGAAGCCGCCTACGCCAAAGCGTTCAGCGTCCAGCTCTCCGCCGACGCGAACAGCTGGACCACGGCGTACTCGACCACCACCGGCACGGGCGGCACGCAGACCGTGCCCCTCACCGGCACCGCGCGGTACCTCCGGATCACCGGCACCCAGCGCGCCACCCAGTACGGCTATTCGCTGTGGGAGGTCGCCGCCCACGGCACCGGCGGCGGGACGACCATCCCGCCGACCGACCCGCGCAACCCGGACTTCGGGCCGAACGTGTCGGTGTTCGACCCCTCGACCCCGGCCTCGACGATCCAGAACCGGCTGACGCAGATCGCGGACCAGCAGCACACCAACCAGTTCGGCACCGAGCGCTACGCGGTGCTGTTCAAGCCCGGCAGCTACAACGCCGACGTCAACCTCGGCTTCTACGAGCAGGTGGCGGGCCTCGGGCTCTCCCCCGACGACGTCAACCTCGACGGCCACGTCCGCGTCGAAGCGGATTGGCTGCAGCAAGGCGACAACCCGGCCAACAAGGGCAACGCGACGCAGAACTTCTGGCGGTCGGCCGAAAACCTCTCGGTGACGCTGCCGGCCGGCCAGGTCGAACGCTGGGCCGTCGCGCAGGCCGCGCCCTACCGCCGGATGCACCTGCGGGGCAGCCAGATCCAGCTGTGGAACGGCGGTGACGGCTGGGCCAGCGGCGGCCTGATCGCCGACAGCAAGATCGACGGCGTCGCCGTTTCCGGTTCGCAGCAGCAGTTCCTCACCCGCAACAGCGAGCTCGGCGGCTGGCAGGGCGGCGTGTGGAACATGGTGTTCGTCGGCTCGACCGGCACGCCGCCGGCGTCGTTCCCGAACCCGCCGGAGACGGTCGTCGGCCAGACCCCGGTGATCCGCGAGAAGCCGTTCCTCTACGTCGACGGCTCGGGCAGCTACAACGTCTTCGTCCCGGCGCTGCGGCAGAACTCGTCCGGCACCAGCTGGGGCCACGGCGCGCCCGCCGGACAGGCGATCTCGCTCAGCGAGTTCTACGTCGCGCATCCGTCGGACTCGGCGGCAACGCTCAACGCGGCACTGGCCGCGGGCAAGAACCTCCTGGTCACCCCGGGCGTCTACCACCTCGACCAGGCGCTGAACGTCACGCGTCCGGACACCGTGGTGCTCGGCCTCGGTCTCGCGACGCTGACGCCGACGAACGGCAACGCCGCGATCACGACGTCCGACGTGGACGGCGTGAAGATCGCCGGGCTGCTGATCGACGCGGGCGCGGTGAACTCGCCGGTGCTCGTGCAGGTCGGCCAGCCCGGCTCGAACGCGAACCACGCGGCCGACCCGACGTCGCTGCACGACGTGTTCTTCCGGATCGGCGGCGCGGCCGTCGGGAAGGCCACGCAGACCCTGGTGGTCAATTCGAGCAACGTCATCGGCGACCACATGTGGCTCTGGCGCGGCGACCACTCGTACGGCGTCGGGTGGAACGTCAACACCGCGGCCAACGGTCTCGTCGTCAACGGCGCGAACGTGACGATGTACGGCCTGTTCGTCGAGCACTACCAGCAGTACGAGGTGCTCTGGAACGGCAACGGCGGGCGGACGTACTTCTTCCAGAACGAAATGCCGTACGACCCGCCGGACCAGGCATCCTGGTCCAGCGGCGGCGGCCGGCAGGGCTGGGCGGCGTACAAGGTGGCCGACTCGGTGACCAGCCACGAAGGCTGGGGCCTGGGCAGCTACTGCTTCTTCAACACGAATCCGTCCATGGTGGCCAGTCACTCGTTCGAAGTGCCGAACAACAGCGGAGTCCGGTTCCACAACCTGGTGTCGGTGTCACTCGGCGGTGTGGGCACGATCGTCCACGTCGTCAACGACACGGGTGACGCCGCGAACACCGGGCACCAGGTGAGCCCGCTCGTCTCCTACCCGTAACACCGCGGCGACGTACGCGTCCGGGCGGACCAGCCAGGCTTCGCCCGGACGCGCACCCAGCACCCCGCCCACCGGGATCGCCACCGACCGCAGCCCCGGCACCCGCACCCCGGGCGTCGTCAGGGCGAGGAACCCCGGCCGGGCCAGGTCGCGCAACCGTCCACTCGCGACGGTCACGTCCGGGAGCAGCACGCCCGGTCCCGGCGGCGGCAACGCACCCCGGGGCGGCCGTCCCGCGCACGGCCGTTCCGGATCCGGTGTGGTCAGCGGCGAGTCCGCGTACCAGAACGGTTCGGCCAGCCGGCCCGAGTCGACCTGCTCGCAGGCGGCCGCGTCGTGCGCCGCCCGCGTGAGGACGTCGAGCCGGCGACGGCGCCGCTCGTCGTCCTGGGGCACCAGGAAGTCCATCGTCGCGGTGGTGACGGCCGCGTTCTCCACCGCCGCCGCGTGCCGCTCGGTGTGGTAGCTCTCCAGCAGCTCCTCCCCCGCGTCGCCGCGCAGGACGGCCGCCAGCTTCCAGGCCGCGTTCTCCGCGTCGGCCACGCCGGAGTTGAGCCCGCGCGCCCCGAACGGCGCGACGAGGTGCGCGCAGTCCCCGGCCAGCAGCACGCGGCCGACGCGCATCCGGTCGACGAGCCGCGTGTGGAAGCGGTACACCGAGCGCCAGATCACCTCGTAGCGCCGGTCGCCGATGATCGCGCGGATCCGGTGGTCGAGAGCCCCGCCCGACTCTTCGGCGGCGAGGTCGTAGTCCTCGGCGACCTGCCAGTCGATGCGGAATTCCGAGCCCGGGCACGGGTGGATGAGCACCTGACGGCCCGGGTTCCACGGCGGGTCGAAGAAGAACCGCCGCTCGGCCGCCCAGCCCGGCAGGTCCGCGCGGATGTCGCAGATCAGGAACAGGTCCCGGAACGACACCCCGCCGAGGTGCTGCCCGAGCGCCCGGCGCACCGCGTCGCCGTGGGCCCCGGTGCAGGCGATCGCGTAGTCGGCCTCGATCCGGCGCGGCCCGGCTTTCGTTTCGCAGTGGATTTCGACGCAGCCCGGCTGGGTCAGGCCGGTGACGCGGTGACCGCGGCGGACGTCGATCAGCGGCTGCCGCGCGATCAGCTCGTCCAGGACCGCCTCGACGCGGGCCTGCGACAGGTTGACGAACGGCGGGAGCGCGGAGCCGGCGTCCGGCAGCCGGTGGGAGAACAGCTCCCGGTCGCGGTGGAAGGTCCGCGCGGTCGTCCAGGTGAGCCCCTCCTCGGCGAGGCACCCGGCGCCGAGCCACGCCCAGACGTCCAAGGTGTCCCGCTGGTGGCAGATGGCCTTGGAACTCACGGGATCGCGCCCCTCGTGCTCGTCGACGAGCACGACCGGCACGCCCCGGCGCGCGAGCAGCAGCGCGGCCGTCTGGCCGACCGGGCCGCTGCCGAGGACGGCGACCGTCATCCTTGGAGCTGGTCCCAGACTTCGCGGTCGCGTTCGGCCGTCCACACCACCGGCCGCTCGATGCCGGACAGCTCGTCCCACAGCCGCGAGACGTCGAAAGGCAGGCAGTGTTCGAAAATCGGCCAGTGCCCGTACTGGTCGTTCAAGGCCGCGTGCGTACGCTCGAAGGCCTCCTTGAGCGTGCCACCGGCGTCGCGGACGGCGCCGACCTCGCGGAGCATCGTGTCCAGGAAGTGCCGCGTCTGCGCGATGGCGGCGTCGACCGCATCGGCCCCGCGGCTCACGCCGCCGCGGCCGCCGATCAGGGTCTCGGCCCCGAAAGCGGCCACCCGGTCCAAAGTGGACGACGCCCACTCGCGGTGGAAGGCGTCGCCGGTGTAGAGCGCGGCTTCCGCTTCCACGAGGTCGCCGGCGTAGAGGATCTTCTGCCGCGGCAGCCAGGCGACGATGTCGCCTTCGGTGTGGCCGCGCCCGCAGTACTGCAGGACGAGGTCGCCGCGGTCGCCGCCGAGGTCGATCGTGAGCCGGTCGGAGAAGGTCAGCGTCGGCCAAGTCAGCCCGGGCACCGACTCCGCGCCCTTCGCCAGCCGGGGCATCCGGCCGAACTCGCTCGCCCAGTCCTCCTTGCCGCGCTCGGCGACCAGGGCACGGGTGTTCTCGTGCGCGACGATCACGTCGGCGTCGAAGGCGGACGCGCCCAGCACGCGCACGGCGTGGTAGTGGCTCAGCACCAGGTACCGCACGGGTTTGTCGGTGTGCTCCCGCAGTTTCGCGAGCCAGTCGGCGGCCGCGACGGGCGTGGCCAGTGCTTCGAAGCAGACGAGGAAGTCCTCGCCTTCGATCGCGCCGATGTTCGGGTCGCCCTCGGCGGTCAGCGCCCAGACCCCGTCCGCCAGGTTCTCGAGGGTCTGCGCCTTCTCCGCCAGGTCGGCCGAAGACGCGAAGGCTTTCTTCGTCACGGCGAGCGCTCCTTGATCGTCAAAGGATTGACTATCGAAGCAGGCTAGCCCGCCGTACCCCGTGCGGAACCCTCCTTCCCTTAACCTGGCCGCATGACCGACCGACCGGCCGACCTCGACTACCTCTCGTTCGTCGACTACGCGATCGGGAAGACGCAGGCCGAGCTGCCCGCGACCGACCCGGTGGCGATGCGCCTCGGCCTCACGCTGCACCGGCTGGCCGGCGCCCTCGTCTACGACTGGGAGTCGACGGTCCACCGCCCGCGCGGCTGGAGCTGGGCCGGCTTCCGGGTGCTGTTCGTCCTCTGGCTGGCCGGCCCGCTGGAGTCCCGCCACGTGGCCCGGCTCGCCGGAATGAGCCGCGCGGCGGTGTCGGCGCTGGTCAAGACCCTGGAGCGGGACGGCCTGGCGACCCGCACCGCGGTCCCCCACGACCGCCGGGCGGTGCAGCTGGCGCTCACCGAAGCGGGCCACACCGCGGTGACCGACGCCTACCAGGAGCACAACGAGCGCGAGCAGGCCTGGATGGCGTCACTGACCCCGTCGGAACGGGCCACCCTGATCGGCCTCCTGGAGAAGCTCACCACGAGCCCCGCGGCCGCGGCGGCCCAGCGCCTGACCTGAGGCGACCCTCCGGGTCCGCGTCAGCTGGCCAGGCCGGGGAGGCTGAGCGTGTGCCCGGTCTGCTCGGCCTTCGCGCGCAGGTACCGGACGTTGTTCTCGGTCGCGAACACCCCCGTCGGGACCCGGTCGCGCACCGCGATCCCGGCCGCCCGCAGCTGCTCCGCCTTGTCCGGGTTGTTCGACAGCAGGTCGACCCGGTCCACCCCGAGCGCACCGAGCATCTGCGCGGCGACCGTGTAGTCGCGGGCGTCCTCGGGCAGGCCGAGCGCGGCGTTCGCGGCGTAGGTGTCGAGGCCGCCGTCCTGCAGGGCGTACGCGTCGAGCTTGTTGTACAGCCCGATCCCCCGGCCCTCCTGGCGCAGGTACAGCAGGAACCCGCCCGTCTCGGCGATCCGCGCGACCGCCTCGGCCAGCTGCGGGCCGCAGTCGCAGCGCGCCGACCCGAAGACGTCGCCGGTCAGGCATTCCGAGTGCGGCCGCACCAGCGGCACCTCACCGGGCGTGCCCAGGACGAACGCCAGGTGCTCACCGCCATCGGCCAGGCCGCGGAAGGTGACGGCTTCGGCGTCCACCGCCACGCCGCCGTCGAGCCGCAGCGGGATCCGCACCCGCGTCCGCACCTCGGCCGTCATGCCCTCACCCCTGGAATCACCCACAAGATCGACCCTACACGAGGTTCAAATTCGAACTTCCTGGGAAACGAGTGGCGGCCCGGTCGTATTCTCTGCCCATGATCCCCGGTGCCACCGCCGCCTCGTTCCTGCTGGTCGTCGTGCTCGGGGCGATGTCGCCCGGGCCCGACTTCGTCGTCGTGACGCGCTCGGCGCTCGCCGGCGGGCGACGGGCCGGGATCGCCGCGGGCACCGGGATCGCGCTCGGTGTCTTCGCCTGGGTGGTCGCGATCGCCCTGGGGGTCGCCGCCGTGCTCACCGCGTCGGCGGTCGCCTTCACCGTGGTCAAGCTGGCCGGTGCGGCCTACCTGGTGGTCCTCGGTGTCAAGGCGTGGCTGGCCGTGCGCCGCGGCGAGTACCGGGACCTTCCCCGGACCACCGGGGCCCCGCGGCTCGAGGCCGGGGCCGCCTTCCGCCAGGGCCTGGTGACGAACCTGCTGAACCCCAAGGTCGCCGTGTACTTCCTGGCCCTGCTCCCCCAGTTCCTGCCCGCCGACGGCTCCACCCTCCAGACGCTCGAACTGGCCGCGATCGCCACCGCCGGCACGGTCCTGTGGTTCGTCACCCTCGCCGTGGTCGTCGGGGCGCTGAAGCGGTTCTTCAGCGCCGGCCGCGTCCGCCGGGGTCTCGACGCGGTCCTGGGCACCGTGCTCGTCGCCCTCGGGCTGAAGGTCGCCGCCGAGACAGCGTGAGCCCGGGTCGGGGCTCACGCCGTCCGCTCAGCCGAGCTTCTCCGACGCCAGCCGCGTGCCCTCGACCCGCGCCGCGATCTTCGCGAACGCGATGTCGCGCGAGGTCGACGTGTCGTCGGCGAACGGCGAGAACCCGCAGTCGTCGCAGGTGCCGAGCCGCTCGGCCGGCACGTACTTCGCCGCGGTGAGCACCCGGTCCCGGACCTCCTCCGCGGTCTCCACCCGCGGGTCGATCGGGTCGATGACCCCGACGAAGACCCGCTGGTCGGCCTTGAGGTGCTCGGCGATCACCCGCAGCGCGCGCTCCGGGTCGGCTTCGCTGGCCAGCTGGACGAAGAAGCGGCCGGCCTTGAGGTCGAACAACGCCGGCAGCAGGCCCGCGTAGTCGACGTCGAGGCTGTGCACGGAGTCCTGGTCGCCGCCCGGGCACGTGTGGACGCCGATCTTCGCGCGCTCCTCGGCGGTGAACCGGTCGAGCACGGCGTTGTTCAGCTCGACGAACTGGCGCAGCAGGCCGCCGGACGGGTCGAGCTTCAGCGACAGCCGCCCTTCGGTGAAGTCGATCTGCACGCTGTCCGCGCCCGCGTCGAGGCTGCCCCGGATGTCCGCCTCGGCCTCGTTCACCAGGTCGGCGACGAACTGCTCCTGCGAGTACCCCTCGATGCCGTCGCCCGGGTAGATCAGCGAGAGCGCGGACGCGGCGATCACCGCCTGCTTGACGGGCCGATCGGTAAGCGTTTTCGCGCGCGTCAGGTACGAGCCGGCGTGCGTCGCGTAGCGGAACGGGCCGGCGGTGAGCCGCGGCAGCTGCCGGGTGTGCCCGTCGGCGAACGGGATGACGACGCCGTCGGGCGCCAGGGCTTCGAGCCCGGCCAGCGGGTACGTCGCGAAGCTCGGCTTGCCCTGCTCCCCGTCGGTCAGCACCGGTGAGCCGGTCTCCTCGAACCGGCGGATCGTGTCGGCCAGCGCCCGGCTCTCGAGCTCGGCGAGCGCGGCGGCGTCGATCCGGCCCGCGGCGAACTCGCCGAGGCCTTCGAGGAGGGAGGCGGGACGCGGGATGCTGCCGATCGGTTCGGTGGGCAGGGACATGAAATCCTCCGGCTGGTTGAAGGGCCCGACCGGCCACCGGCACGAAGGCAGGACGTGGCCTTCCGGCCGCCCCCACCGCCGTCCGGTGCGTGACCGGCCACGTTCTTCAGGGCAACGTAACGTGGCCGAAGCCGGTCACGGAGCGCAGATCACCCGGTCGGACCAGAAAAAAGCAGGAAATCAGAAGGCGTTCGGCGGTTCGCGAGGAGGACGATTGGGTATTCGCTACGGCGATACGGCGGGTTCGGCGCCGAAGGAGGCCCGATGCTCAGTCACCACGATCGCACCGAGCTCGAGAAGATCGAGCGCAACCTGGAGCTCAGTGACCCGGAGCTGGCTGCCGCGTTGCGCGACGGCCGGCGCCCGAAGTCGCGCGGGGTCCGGAACGCCGTCTTGATCTTCTTCGACGTCGCCGCCGTGACGCTGCTGGTCCTGGGCCTGGTGCTGCCCGACCCGGGCGTGACGCTGTGCGGCATCATCGCGCTCACCGGCACCGTCTGGACCCACGTGGCGCGGCACCGGATCTGAGGCAGACTGAGCGGGGTGAAGTGGGTCCTGCACGTCGACCTCGACCAGTTCATCGCCGCGGTCGAGATCGCCCGCCACCCGGAGCTGCGCGGGAAGCCCGTCGTGGTCGGCGGCAACGGCGACCCCACCGAACGCGCGGTCGTCGCGACGGCTTCGTACGAGGCGCGCGAGTTCGGCGTCCAGTCCGGCATGCCGCTGCGGATCGCCGCCAAGCGCTGCCCGGATGCCGTCTTCCTGCCCAGTGACCCGGACGCCTACCTCGAGGTGTCGGCGCGCGTGATGGCCGCGGTCCGGGAGCTGCCGGTCGTGGTCGAGGTGCTGGGCTGGGACGAGGCGTTCGTCGGGGCCGAGACCGCCGAGCCCGAGGCGCTGGCCGCCGCGATCAAGGAGGCGGTGGCGCGCGAGACGGGCCTGTCGTGCGCGGTCGGGATCGGGGACAACAAGCTGCGGGCCAAGCTCGCCACCGGGTTCGGCAAGCCGGGCGGGATCTACCGGCTGACGCAGGAGAACTGGTGGGAGGTGATGGCGGCCCGCCCGACCGACGCACTGTGGGGCATCGGCGGCAAGACGGCGAAGAAGCTCGCCGAGCTGGGCATCACCACGGTCCTGGACCTGGCGGGGGCCGACCCGGCGGAGCTCGCCGCGCGGTTCGGCCCGAAGACCGGCCCGTGGCTGCGGCTGCTCGGCGGCGGCATCAGCGACGCCGAGGTGAGCGCGACACCCTGGGTGGCCCGCTCCCGCAGCCGCGAGACGACGTTCCAGCGCGACCTGACGGACCCGGCGGAGATGGCGGCCGAGGTCACGGCGCTGGCCGAGCGCGTCGCCCAGGACGTCCTCGACGAGGGCCGCCCGGCGGCGCGGGTCGCGGTCAAGGTGCGGTTCGTGCCGTTCCTGACCCACACGCACAGCATCACGCTGCCGGAGCCGACGTCGGACGCGGGCGAGCTCGACCGCGCGGCACAGGAGGTGCTCGGGATGTTCGAGCTGACCCGCGCGGTGCGGCTGCTGGGCGTCCGGGCGGAATTCGCGCGCGAGGACCAGGACGCGTCCGGCTAGGGCGAGCCGGATTCCCGCGCGGACCACAGCCCCTCGGGCAGCGGCAGCGGCCGGTCCGGGTCCAGCTCGACGCCGCCCGCGCGCAGCGTGTGGTCCAGCATCGCCCAGATCGTGCCCGTGAGCTGGGCGGTCAGCTGGGGCAGGCTGAGCGTTCCCGGGTGGTCCAGCCAGCGGGTCGTCGCCGATTCGACGTAGCCGACCAGGCCGAACGCGATCGTGTCCGCCGGGGCCGGGTCGAGCCCGAGCTCCGTCAGGTAGCCGGTGAACAGCCGGCTGAGGTGGCGGGCGATCGCGCCGCGGACGTCCGGGCGGTCGTCCGCGGCGGCCGGCTGCGCGCGGGCGAGGTAGCGGTGCAGGGGGGCGTGCTCGGTCAGCCAGCGCAGGTGCGTCGAAATCACCGTGGAGATCATCTCGTTCGGCGAGCCCTCGGGGTGCCACAGCGGCGCCAGGTCGGCCGTCACCAGCTCGGCCGCCCGCTGCGCGATCGCGCGCCGGAGGTCTTCCGCGCCGTCGAAGTGCCGGTACAGGCGCGTGCGCGCAACGCCGGCGCGTTCGGCGATCTGCTCCGTGGACACGTCCGGGCCGTGCTCGGCGATGGCGGCCAGTGCGGCGTCGACGAACTCCGCGCGCCGCCGTTCCTGCTGGCCCGCCCAGCGTGTCGCCCGTCCGTCGACCTTGCTCACGGCCAAAGCCTACTCACCACCCGCCGGGCGGTGTACGCTCCCAAAGTAGCTAGTACACCGCGTACCCCCTACTTTTCGGAGGCCGTCATGGGCGTCGAGGCCCAGGACCGGGACGTCACCGCGGCTCGCCTGCTCAAGAGCTCCGCGAAGAACTCCTACGACCCCTACGTCGACATCGACTGGGACGCCCCGCTCGCCGAGGGCACGGCGTACATGCCGCTCGAGCGCGTCTCCCTCTACGGCACGGACCTGTGGGCGAAGCTGACGCCGGAGCAGCGGATCGAGCTGTCCAAGCACGAGATCGCCAGCATCATGAGCGTCGGCCTGTGGTTCGAGATCGTCCTCATGCACCTGCTCGCCCGGTACGTCTTCGACCTCGACGCGCGCAGCGAGCACGCGCAGTACGCGCTCACCGAGATCGGCGACGAAACGCGGCACTCGGTGATGTTCGCCCGCACCGCGCAGCGGCTCGGCGTCCCGCGCTACGGCGTCCCCAAGGTGGTCCACCGCGCCGCGAAGGTGTTCGGCGCGACCGCCGCCGGGCCGTCGATGTTCGCCAGCGTGCTGGTCGCGGAGGAGACCACCGACCGGCTCCAGCGGTCGATGATGGACGACGACGGCATCCAGCCGCTGATCCGCTCGGTCAACCGCATCCACGTGGTCGAGGAGGCCCGGCACGTCCGGTTCGCGAAGGAGGAGGTGCTGCGCGAGACGCCGAAGCTGTCGAAGGCGGCGCTGCAGCGGCACCGCGTGCGGACCGCGCTGGTCGCGTTCGGGGTGATCGACAGCATGGTCGACCCGCGGATCTACCGCAGCGTCGGCATCGAGCCGCGGGAGGGCCGCGCCGCGGCGCTGGCGAACCCGCACTTCCACGAGACCCGCCGCTGGATGGCGGAGAAGATCGTGCCGTTCCTGCGCGAAGCGGGCCTGATCGGCGGCCGCTCGGAAGGCATCTGGCGGCACGCGCACCTGATCTGAGGCCGGCCGGAAAATTCCCTTCGCGCCGGATGCCGGATTCCGGCAGGATTCCCTGGTGACCGAGGATTTCCCGCCCGTGCCGGGGCAGCAGGCCCACACTCCGGCTCCACGCCGCCGCTCGCTCCTCGCCCGGCCGGCCGTCACCGGCCTGCTCGGCTTCGTCGCCGGCGCGGTGCTGGTCGGCGTGCCGTCGCTGGTCCTGACCCTGGGCGGCCCGAGCGGGCGGTCGCTCTCCGCGCCGCCCCGGCTCGGCGAGCTGAGCCGCTCCCCGGAGGCCATCGCGAAGTTCGATGCGCGGCAGGGACAGGCCATGATCACCGGCATCGAGAAGGCCGACCGGGAGACCGCAGCCCGCGTGTCGGCCGCCTACGACGGTGCGGGCGCGCTCGCCCAGCACTACCAGGACGACCGGCTGCGACGCGGGGTCCAGCTCATCGCCGTCCGGGCACCTTCCCCCGGGCTCGTGGCGATCTACGACGACTTCGCAGCCCTCGGCCAGGGCGCACCGGGCACCGAGCTCGTGCGCATCGGCGACGTGCAGTGCCTGCGGCACAACGGCCCCGCGGCGCCCGGCTCGGCACCGGCCCCCCAGGAGAGCTTCGTGACGAACTGCCAGCGCACCGGCCCCGACCTGACCGTCACGCTGCGGAGCCTCAGCTCCGAGGGCAACCGCGACCCGCGCGAACTGGCCGCGCTCGTGGACCAGGCCTGGCGGGAGCTTTCGTGACGATCACCGTCCGGCCCGCCCGCGCCGAAGACGAAGCCGTGCTCGCGAAGATCGACGAGCGCACCTGGACCCCGGCCGTCTCCCCCGCGCCCGCGCCGCCGCCCGGCACGCCGTTCTTCGACGACGGCACCCGGCCCGAAGACGTCCTCGTCGCCGAGCACGACGGCGCCGTCGCCGGGTACGTCCGGCTCGGCGAAGGGTTCGGCATCCCCGCCCACCGGCACGTGGCGGTGATCGACGGGCTCGCCGTCGACCCGGACCGGCAGCGGCTGGGCATCGCGCGGCAGCTCGTCGAGGCCGCCGTGGCCGAGGCGCGCCACCGAAGCGCCCGCAAGGTGACGCTGCGCGTACTGGGTCACAACACCGGCGCCCGCCGGGTCTACGAACGGTGCGGATTCGTCGTGGAAGGCGTGCTGCGGGGCGAATTCCACATCGACGGGGTGGACGTCGACGACGTCCTCATGGCCCGCTCGCTCGCTTGACAGCCTCGCCGCGGCTTTGCCATCCTGGTTCCGGGCCGAGAGGCGCTGCGACGGAATCCTTTCCGCCACGCTCGGCCCGCGACACGACTCCAAGGGCGCCTCCCGTGAGGGAGGTGCCTTTCTCTTTGTCCGCAGGGACTTCCGTGCTGCCTCCCGAGCGTTTCGCCGACGATCTCCGGAGTGCATCGAAGAATGAGTGACAAACTGCAGACCCGCAACGGCCTCGACTTCGCCGTGGCCGACCTCGCGCTGGCCGGCGCCGGCCGCACCCAGCTGCGGCTGGCCGAGCACGAGATGCCCGGCCTGATGGCGATCCGCCGCGAGTACGCCGCCGCGCAGCCGCTGAAGGGCGCCCGCATCGCCGGGTCGCTGCACATGACCGTGCAGACCGCCGTGCTCATCGAAACCCTCGTGGCGCTCGGCGCCCAGGTGCGCTGGGTGTCCTGCAACATCTTCTCCACGCAGGACGAGGCCGCCGCCGCGGTCGTCGTCGGCCCGCAGGGCACCGTGGACGCCCCGGCGGGCACCTCGGTGTTCGCGTGGAAGGGCGAAACCCTCGAAGAGTACTGGTGGTGCACCGACCAGCTCTTCGCCTTCCCCGGCGGCCAGTCCCCGAACATGATCCTCGACGACGGCGGCGACGCCACCCTGCTCGTCCACAAGGGAGTCGAGTTCGAGGCGGCGGGTGCGGTCCCGCAACCGTCCGAAGAGGACCCGGACGAGTACCGGATCGTCCTCGAAACCCTCCGCGCGAGCCTGGCGGCCGACGGTGACCGCTTCACCCGCATGGCCAAGGAGATCCGCGGCGTCACCGAGGAGACGACCAACGGCGTCAAGCGGCTCTACAAGCTCGCCAACGACGGCGAGCTGCTCTTCCCCGCGATGAACGTCAACGACTCGGTGACGAAGTCCAAGTTCGACAACAAGTACGGCATCCGGCACTCCCTTGTGGACGGCCTGAACCGGGCCACCGACGTGATGATCGGCGGCAAGCGCGTGGTCGTCTGCGGCTACGGCGACGTCGGCAAGGGCGCGGTGGAGGCCCTGCGTGGCCAGGGCGCCCGGGTCGCGGTCACCGAGATCGACCCGATCTGCGCCCTGCAGGCGGCGATGGACGGGCTGGACGTCGTCGAACTCGACGACGTCGTCGCCACCGCGGACATCTTCATCACCACCACCGGCAACTTCGGCATCATCTCGGCGGACCAGATGAGCCGGATGAAGCACAACGCGATCGTCGCCAACGTCGGGCACTTCGACAACGAGATCGACATGGCCGGGCTGGCGAAGCTGCCCGGGGTCGTGAAGAACGAGATCAAGCCGCAGGTGCACGAGTGGACGTTCCCGGACGGCCACGCGATCATCGTGCTGTCCGAGGGACGGCTCATGAACCTGGGCAACGCGACCGGGCACCCGTCCTTCGTGATGTCGAACTCGTTCACCAACCAGGCGATCGCGCAGATCGAGCTGTTCACCAAGCCCGGCGAGTACGCCACGGACGTCCACCGGCTGCCGAAGCACCTCGACGAGAAGGTGGCCCGCCTGCACCTCGACGCGCTCGGGGTGAGGCTCACCAAGCTCACGAAGGCGCAGGCCGAGTACATCGGCGTCGACGTCGAAGGCCCGTACAAGCTCGATCACTATCGGTACTGATCCGAGATTGCTCCATTCGCCGTAGTTTGGTTTATCCGGAAACTGGCCATCCTCCCGTCGAGAGCGCATCCGCCCGGACGGCACGGAGCCGGGCCGGGTCTCATGCGAAGGAGTGTGTCAAGTGATCATTCTCGGTGTGATTCTCCTTGTCATCGGGTTCATCGTGGGCATCCCGGTGCTGTACACCATCGGTATCATTCTCGCGGTGGCCGGCGTGGCACTGGCCATCCTGGGCGGCACCGGCCGCCGGATCGGTGGCCGGGCGCACTGGTACTGATCCCGAGACTCGCCGCGGCCTGGCGCGGTCAGCAGCAATGCTGGCCGTGTCCGGATCTTCGTGGCCCGGCGCGGACACGGCGGCGGAGCCGTCGCCTCGGCGAGCAGCGAGGCCATCCGGACGAGGGCCGTCTCGCGGTTGCGCCACTGGGAACGGTGTTCGGACGAC
>NZ_JBHVXZ010000080.1:0-45712 GCF_042881395.1 Amycolatopsis sp. NPDC058278
GAGGTGGCCTCCACCGCCGCCGGTCAGCGCACGCCGAGCAGGTGCTCCAGGGCGAGCTGGTTCAGCCGGGTGAAGTGGTAGCCGCGGGCCGCCGCCGCCTCCAGGTCGAACTCGTCGTTCAGGACGTCGTCGAACGTCTCGCCCGGGGCCAGCGTCGGGGTCGAAAGGTCCGGGACCCGCGACGCCGCCAGCGCCTCCACGACCTCCGGGTCGGCGCGGAACGCCGCCGACTTCTCCTTGAGGATCAGGTACGTCCGCATGTTCGCCGCGGCGGACACCCAGACGTCCGCGGCGTCCTCGGTGCGCAGCGGCTTGTAGTCGAAGTGCCGTGGGCCCTCGTAGCCGCCGTTCTCCAGCAGGTCGACCAGGAAGAACGCGCTTTTCAGGTCGCCGTGGCCGAAGATCAGGTCCTGGTCGTACTTCGGGCCGTGCTGGCCGTTGAGGTCGATGTGGAACAGCTTGCCCTGCCACAGCGCCTGCGAGATGCCGTGCACGAAGTTCAGCCCGGCCATCTGCTCGTGCCCGACCTCCGGGTTCAGCCCGAACATCTCCGGCCGCGCGAGCTGCGAGATGAAGCCCAGCGCGTGCCCGATCGTCGGCAGCAGGATGTCGCCGCGCGGCTCGTTCGGCTTCGGCTCGAGCGCGAACCGCAGCGAGTAGCCCTTCTCGACGACGTAGTCGGCGAGCAGGTCCAGGCCCTCCTTGTAGCGGTCCAGCGCCGCGCGGACGTCCTTCGCGGCGTCGGACTCGGCGCCTTCGCGGCCGCCCCAGACGACGTAGGTCTCGGCGCCGAGCTCGGCCGCGAGGTCGAGGTTGCGGCGCACCTTCCGCAGCGCGTACCGCCGGACGTCGCGGTCGTTGCTGGTCAGGCCGCCGTCCTTGAACACCGGGTGGGTGAACAGGTTCGTCGTCGCCATCGGCACCTTGAGACCGGTCTCGGCCAGCGCCTTGCGGAAGCGCTCGATCGCCTTGTCCCGGTCCGGCTCGGTGGCCAGCAGGTCGTCGTCGTGGAAGGTCACGCCGTAGGCGCCCAGCTCCGCGAGCCGGTGCACGCTCTCGACCGGGTCCAGCGCCGCCCGCGTCGCCACCCCGAACGGGTCGTTCGCCGGCCAGCCCACGGTCCAGAGGCCGAAGGTGAACTTGTCGGCCGGCTGGGGAGCGAAGTCGCTCATGACTGTCCCTTCATTTAGTTCACGTTGTAGACTAAATATGCGCCGCGGGGGTCCCCGGCGTCAAGGGGCCGGTTACAGTGCTTCGCGGGAGGACACGATGACGCAGGCCGTGCGGCACGAGGAGATGCGCGCCCGCAACCTCGAGGTCGTGCTGGGCGCGGTCAGCCGCGGCGGTCCGCTCACCCGGGCGGCGCTCGCCGAGGTCACCGGCCTGACCAAGTCGACCGTGAGCAAGCTCGTCGGCGACCTGGTGGAGGCGGGCCTGCTCGCCGAGACCGGCCCCGCGCGGGCGGGCGAACGCGGCCGGCCGGGGGTGGACGTCGTGCTCAGCGGGGCGCGGATGGCGTCGCTGGGGCTGGAAATCAACGTCGACTACCTCGCGGTGCGCGTGCTCGACCTCACCGGCGAGGTCCGGTTCGCCGCCCGCCGCGAACGCGACAACCGCGGCTCGCGGCCGAAGAAGGTCCTGGCAGAGCTGCAGGACCTGGCCACCGACGCGCTCGCCGAGGCCCACCGGCTGGGGCTGGAGGCGGCGGGCGCGGTGCTGGCGGTGTCCGGCCCGGTCGGCGACGGCGTGCTGTTCAGCGCCCCCAACCTCGGCTGGCAGGACGTCCGCCCGGCCGAGCTGCTGCGGCTGCCGGTCCCGGTCGAGCTGGACAACGAAGCGAATCTCGCCGCGCTCGGCGAGCTCTGGTACGGCGACGGTGAGCGCGACTTCCTCTACGTGTCCGGCGAAATCGGCATCGGCGCCGGCCTGGTCGTGAACGGCGTGCTGTACTCCGGTGCCACGGGCCTGGCCGGCGAGCTGGGGCACGTGGTCGTGGCCCCGGAGGGGGCGCCGTGCCGCTGCGGCGGCAGTGGCTGCCTGGAAACCTACGCCGGGCAGGAAGCGTTGCTGGGGGCGGGAAAGGCCGCTTCGGTGCCGGCGCTGCTGGCGGCCCTCGAGCGCGGCGACGACACGGCGCTGGCGGCGTGCGCGGCGGCCGGGCGCGCCCTCGGGATCGCCCTGACGTCGGCGGTGAACCTCCTGGACCTCGACCGCATCGTGCTCGGCGGGGTGTTCACGCAGCTGTACCCGTGGTTGTCCGGCCCGGTGTCGGAGGTGCTGACCACCCGCCTCGGCGGCCTGCGCGGCACACCCCCGGTCCTGACCGCCTCCCGGCTCGGCGGCGACGCGGCGACCCTCGGCGCGGCCGGCCGGGTCATCCACCGCGTCCTGGCCGACCCGGCGCCGTTCCTCATCCGGGCCCAAGAGGCCTGAACGACGTGAAGGCCGCCCCGAGGAATCCTCGGGGCGGCCTTCACGGACTGGGAACTAGCTCACCGCGTTGATCTGCACCAGCGAAGAGCCGACCGTGACACCGGTGTCGGTCTGCACGGTCAGCTGACCGCGCAGGGTCCGGCCCGGGGCCGGGACGGCGGTGGCCGTCACCGTCGCCGGCACGGTCCACGAGCTGCCCGACGCGCGCAGGGCGTTGGCGTCGGTCACCGCGACCGAACCGAACGCCGGGTTGGTGAACACGTCGAGGTAGTCGTAGGCGGTGGTGCCGCCCGGGACCGCGTACCCGTCGACGAGCGCGACCCACGCACCGGGCGCCGGGTTGGGCACGGTCACCGACTCCTCGGAGTCACCGTCCGCGCTGACGCCCGCCTGCACGCAGGTACCGGTCGTGCAGTTGTACAGCACCAGGTCGAGGTCCGTGCCCACGACGGCGGGGTTGCCGATGGTGGCGGTCAGCGACGTCGAACCCGGCGTCACCGCGATCTGGTACTGCTGCTGCGTGCCTTCGGTGATCGACGGCCGCTGCGTCTTCGCGCTGCCCAGCGTGGCGCCGGTCAGCTTGCCGGTGAACGCGCCGAGGGTGTTCTGCACGGTGTAGGACCGCGGGATCGGCGTGTTCAGCGTGGCGGCGGCGATGGTGTCCGGGTTCGGCGAGATCGCCGTGCCCAGCACCGAAGCCGACAGCTTGTACGGCGCCTCGTCCACATCGGACGTCCGGCGCGCTTCGACGACGATCTCCCACACGCCCGGCAGCGGGTTGGCGATGGTCCGGCTGGTCGGCGTGCCGCCGGCGCAGCCCGCACCCGCGTCGGGCAGGTAGCACGCGGTCGTCGCGGTGCTGGCCTCGGCCGGGACACCGGTCGGGTCGTACCGCAGGAACCGCACCTGGCCCTTGCCCGGAGCGCCGGCGCCGGCGTCCAGGTCCACCTTCAGCGCGCTGGCGCCCTGCGGCACCCGCACGAAGTAGCTGGTCGCCTGGTTGCGGGCGGCCTTGCCCGAGTTGTCGACCTGGAAACCCTTGCCGGCGGCGAACTCCTGCGGCGCGAAGACCGTGTTCAAGGTCTGCACGTCGATGCCGATGGTCAGCGGGTTGTCCAGGTAGAGCAGGGCCGAGTGGACCCCGGCGCTCTTCGGGTTCACGTTCACCTTGAACGAAACCGGCGTGTTCAGCGGCAGCACCACCGTCGACCCGGAGGAGAACGTGCCGTCGTTGCCGACCCACCGCACGAAGTACGGCACCGGGTGCGCCGAGCCCGTGGTGCGGGTGATCGTGTAGGTGCGGGTGTACGCCTTGCCCGTGGTCACGCCCTCGCGGTCGTGGATGCCCACGCCCGTGTTCGGCGTGGCCAGCAGCCCGGACTGGACGGTGTGCACCTCGACCGACGTCGAAACGGCGTCCGGCTTCGGGTTGAGCGAAAGCGCGACGAACGCGGCGGGGACGTTGAACAGGCCCGCGCCCTGGGCGTACGCGCCGATGCCCGGCACGAACCGCGCGGTCGACTTGATCGCCGCGCGCAGCTGCGCCACCGGCGGCCGCTGGCCGTTGTGCGTCGCCTTGTACGCGCTCACCAGCAGTGCCGCCGCGCCGGTCGCCTGCGGCGCCGCCATCGACGTGCCCTGCAGCATCGCGTAGCCGGCCGGCAGGGTGTACGTGCCGGCCACCGGGCTTGGGGCTTCCCAGCGCGGGACGGTGGCGATGGCCGCACCGGGCGCGATGATGTCCGGCTTGAAGCCGCCGTCCTCACGCGGGCCGCGCGAGGAGAACGGGTGCATCGACTCGGGGTTCTTGGTGACCGAGCCGTAGTTCGACAGCCAGGTCTCCTTGGTGATGTACGAGCCGACCGAGATCGCGTCCGTGGCCACCGACGGGTCGCCGACGGTGTTCGCCCCGGCGCCGCTGTTGCCCGCCGAGATGAAGATCTGGACGTTGTACTCGGCGATCGTGCGGTTGTAGAGCTCCGCGCGGGCGTTGTTGCCGTCGTTGAGGGCCGGCAGGCCGCCGATCGAGATGTTGATGACGTCGGCGCCGTGGCTGGCCGCGTAGACGACACCGTCGACCAGGCCGGACGAGGTGCAGCCGGCACTGGTGAGGCAGACCTTGACGGCCAGCACCTTCGCGCCCGGGGCCGCGCCGTCCATCTTGCCGCCGAAGAGGTCGTTGCCGGCGGCGATGCCGGCGACGTGCGAGCCGTGCTCCGCACCGGCGATGCCGATGCCGACGTAGCCCGGCTTGTCGGTCTGGACCACGAAGGCCATCCGCTCGGCGATGTCGGTCGCCGGGTTGTCGGTGCCGAAGAAGCCGACGTCGTACTTCTTGTTGTAGTCGGTCATCGGCTTCTCGTCGGTGAAGTCGCCGTTGCCGTTGAGGTCGACCCGGACCTCCTTGGTCACCGGGTCGAGCAGCACGCCCCAGGAGTCGGCGCGGTCGCCGTCGCGGTTGATGTCACCGCCGGTCTCGCTGTCCGCGGCACCCAGGTCGCCCGCGGTCTCGCCGAACACGCCGAACGTGTACGGGCCACCGGTGGCCGGAGCGGTCCAGGTCTTGCCGTTGGCGGTGAAGGTGCCGGTGTAGGTCTGGGTCGACTGCTTGACCCAGGTGCCGTCGCCGGAGTTGGTGGCGTTGGCGTTGTACCAGTCGACGATCTTGCGTTCGCCGTGGCTGGTGGTGGCCAGCGCGGGGGAGTCGAGGTCGACGCCGGAGTCGAGCACCGCGACCGTGGTGTCCTTGCCGTCCCAGCTGGGCAGGACCTGGCCGAACTGCGCCGCGTAGGTGTCGCCGGTCGGCAGGTACGGGTTGACGCGCGGGGTGTTCTTGCCCGGGGCCGGCTGCGGCAGCGGGTTGCTCGCGCCGTCGGGCTTCGGGTCGTCGCGCACGATGAGCCCGTCGACGTCGACGGCGTTGACCGACTTGAGCTTCGCGGCTTTTTCGGCCTTGGCGGTCGGGATGCTGACCTTCACGTAGTCGAGCTTCGTGTCGGTGGACTGGACGACCCCGCCGAGGGCCTTGAGCTCGTTCACGGCGGTGCCGGTCTGGCCCTTTTCCGCGGCGATCAGCAGCGTGACGTCGGGCTTCCCGGCCTTCTCGGCTTCGGCGACGAGCGCGCGGTCGTGTTCGTCGAGGGTCTTGCCGTCGGCCGCGCCGTTGGTCGGCGGGGCCTGCTGGGCGGAGGCCACCGGGACCGCGACGCCGAGGACGGAGGCGCCGAGAGCGGTGGCGAGGATGGTGATCCCGGCCCGCCGTCTCCAGCGCGATCTGTGCTGTTCCACTGAAACGACCCTTCGTGAAGATGTGCGTCCGAGCAGTACACAGGGTGGGATCTTCGTCAGCAATCAGACAGTTAGCCCATCAACCGCAATTGGTTGCGAGCCGAATGGCCTAATGGGCTGCCCGGTTAGGCGGTCACCGGAACGCGCCGAGAGTGGCCAGATCTCCCCATTGCTACATGTATGTATAGCGCGCTATGTTTACGTGTAGTCGACTACACGCACGTATAGGACATTGATGAGCAGCGAAGACCTCACCGCCCGGGCCCGGATCCGCGATGCCGCCATCCGGCTGTTCACCGAACGCGGCATGGAGAAGACGTCGATCCTCGACATCGCCGAGGAAGCCGGGGTCTCCGGCGGCCTGATCCGCCACCACTTCGGCTCCAAGGACGGCCTGCGCGAGGCCTGCGACACGCACGTCTTCGACGAACTGGTGAAGTTCAAGGAGGAGGTCCTGGCGAAGGGCGCCGCGAACCCGGGATTCCTCCCCACGTTCGACGCCCGGCAGTTGCTCTACCGCCGGTACCTGGGCCGCGCCATGGTCGACGGCTCCGGGGCCGCCGAGGTGCAGTTCACCGGGATCGTCGACGAAACCGAGCGCTACTTCCTCGAGCAGGGCATGGACATGCCGGACCCGCGGGGCGTCGCCGCCGCGCTCGCCGCGATGACCGGCGGGCTGATGATCCTGCAGGACCACGTCGCCCGCGCGCTCGGCGAGGAGCCGGGCACGAACGAGGCGATGCTGCGGATGTCGGCGGCCGCCGGGCACCTGTTCCTGAACCCGCTAGCCACCACCGAAGTCCTCGAAAAGGCCCGCGAAGCGCTGGCCGCCTACCAACGGAAGGAATGACGATGGCCGCAGCGATCACCGCCGCCGGCCTCACCAAGGCGTTCGGCCGGACGAAAGCCCTCGACGGGCTCGACCTGACCGTCCACACCGGCGAGGTGCACGGCTTCCTCGGGCCCAACGGCGCCGGCAAGACCACCACCATCCGCGTGCTGCTGGGGCTGATGCGCGCCGACGGCGGCCACGCCACCCTGCTCGGCGGCGACCCCTGGACCGACGCCACCGAGCTGCACCGGCGGCTCGCGTACGTGCCGGGCGACGTCACCCTCTGGCCGAACCTCACCGGCGGCGAGGTCATCGACCTGCTCGGCCGCCTGCGCGGCGGCCTCGACACCGCCCGCCGCGCGGAGCTGATCGAGCGCTTCGACCTCGACCCGCGCAAGAAGGGCCGGACGTACTCGAAGGGCAACCGGCAGAAGGTCGCGCTCGTCGCCGCGCTGGCGTCCGATGTGGAGCTGCTGGTCCTCGACGAGCCGACGTCCGGCCTCGACCCGCTGATGGAGGAGGTGTTCCGGGAGGTCGTCGAGGAGGAGCGCGAACGCGGCGACCGGACGGTGCTGCTGTCTTCGCACATCCTGTCGGAGGTCGAGGCGCTGTGCGACCGCGTCACGATCATCCGGGCCGGCCGCACGGTCGAGTCGGGCACCCTGGACGAACTGCGGCACCTGGGCCGGATCACCATCGACGCCTCGCTCGCGCACGTGCCCGCGGACCTGGCGTCGCTGCCGGGCGTCCACGACCTGAATTCGTACGGCTCGCACGTCCACCTGTCCGTCGACCAGACCTCGCTGGCCGAGGTGATGCGGCACCTCGCCGAGGGCGGGCTGCGGAGCCTGGTGAGCCGGCCGCCGACGCTCGAGGAGCTGTTCCTGCGGCACTACCGGCAGGACGAGCCGGTCGGAGCGGCACGATGACGGGGACCTGGGCGCTGTTGCGGCTGGTGCTGCGCCGCGACCGGTGGCTGCTGCCGGTCTGGATCCTCGGTCTCACGTTCGCGCCCGCCGGCTACCTGTCGTCGATCAAGGCGGCGTACCCGGATGCCGCGGCCCGGCAGCACTTCTACGACCTCAACGCGTCGAGCGCGACGTTCGCCGTGCGCAACGGCCCGCTGTACGGCTCTTCCGTGGGGAACCTGCTGGCTTGGCAGTGCGGGTTCGTCCCGGTCGTCGTGGGACTGATCGCGTTGCTCACCGTGGTGCGGCACACCCGGACCGAGGAGGAGGCGGGCCGCCGCGAGCTCACCGGCGCCACCGTCGTCGGCCGGCACGCGGGGCTGGTCGCCGCGATGCTCGCCGCGTGTGGTGCGTGCCTGCTGTTCGGTGTGCTGGCCGCGTTCGCCGTCGCCGCGCAGGGTGAGCCGCTCGCCGGTGCGTTGGCGCTCGGTGCGGGATTCGCCTTGACGGGCTGGGTTTTCGCCGGGGCCGGCGCGGTCGCCGCCCAGCTCACCTGGGGCGCGGGCGGGGCGCGGGGCATCGGCATCGGGGCGCTGGTGCTGGCGTTCCTGCTGCGCGCGGCCGGGGACAGCAGCGGTTCGGCGGGCTGGCTCGCGTGGTTATCGCCGATCGGCTGGGCGCACCGGCTGCGCCCGTTCGCGGGCGAGCGGTGGTGGGTGCTCGCGGTGGGCGTCCTCGCGACCGGCCTGCTGGTGGTGTCGGCCGTCGCGTTGTCGGCGCGCCGGGACCTCGGCGCGGCTCTGTTACCGGCGCGGCTGGGCCGGGAGACGGCGAAGGCGTCGTTGCGTTCGCCGCTGGCGCTGGCGTGGCGGCTGCAGCGGGGGACGCTGCTGGTCTGGACCGTGTGCCTGGGCCTCGTCGGGCTGCTGATGGGCGGGGTGGCGCAGAACGTCGCGGACACGATGCGGGACAACCAGGCGGTCGCGGAGGTGTTTTCCCGCCTGGGCGGCGGCGGTGCGGTGACGGACGCGTACCTGGCGGGCACGATGACGTTGTTCGGCCTGGCGGCGGCGGGCTATGCGGTGCAGGCGACGTTGAAGCTGCGTGCCGAAGAGGCGGCGGGCCGGGCGGAACCGGTTTTGGCGACGGCGGTCGGCCGGCTCGGCTGGGCACTGGCCCACCTGACGTTCGCGCTGCTCGGCTCGGCGTTCGTGCTGGCGGTGACGGGCTGGGCAACGGGGCTCGCGTACGGCTCCGGCTTCGGGCTGGTCCCGGCGGCGCTGGCCCAGCTGCCGGCGGTGTGGGTCCTGACGGGCTTGGCGGTGTTGCTGATCGGCGTCTTCCCGCGCTTCGCGGCGGGGGCTTGGGGCCTGCTGGCGGCGTTCCTGCTGCTGTCGCTGGTGGGCACGGCGTTGCGGTGGAACGAAGTGGTGCTGGGGATTTCGCCGTTCCAGCACCTGCCCCACCTGCCGGGCGGAACGTTTGCGGTGACGCCGATCCTGTGGCTGGTTCTGCTCGCTGTCCTCGCCGGGGCGGGCGGATTGTTCGCATTGCGGCGGCGGGACATCCCGGTGGGCTGACCACCGGACGGGACCACGGCCGGGGGTCCAGGAGGGCTTGCCCCCGGCGGGGTCTGGCAAGCAATGCCAGCCAAGACAACCCCTGGACCAACACTTGATACAACAGTCGAGCAACCACGGACCACCGATCATCGAATGCTCGGGCGTGCGTGGCTTCATTTGGGGCTACTCTGAAGTCGTCATGACGGATCGGCTCGCACAGGCAAGATCGTGACAGGGGAGGCCCCTCCCCATTCGCTTGTCAACCGCCGCGCGTCAGGCCTGAGCGGCGCGACCGCAGCACAGGGCCATGTCTGTTGACCAGCAGTTCGATCGAGTGACCCGAGCACCGAGGAGGTGTCGAGCGTGAACGATATGAACAAACAGCCTCCACCAGCGTCCCGAACTCATCTGTCGGACCTCACCCCCCGCGCAGTGCTGGGTGAACTTGCTGCTGCGCAGGCAGCTACTTTGCCGCAACTGCCGTGGCGGCTCGTCGAGATCGATCACGACGACACGACTTTGGTGATCGCGGTACAGCTGGGACGATCTCCGCGCATCGCAGGAGTGGAAATCACAGAAACTGCGACCAGCGTTCACGTTGTAGTCCGCGGGGCCGAATCGCCACCCCCGGACGTGCTGTCCTTCGCCGTGGCGAGGACTGCCATCGCGACCGTCACCTTGCCGCACCCTGTGGGCCGGCGTCAGCTCGATGGCGCAGAGCCACAGCACACACAGTAACAAGCCTTGCCGAAGCATTTGTGGTTGTCGACCCGGTCGCGCCGACCATAAGCCCGCATAAGGAACCTGTGCCGACCGGATACATGCCGCGCCTGCCCGGCTGTTCCGGCGCGAGAACGAGGCAAGGCCGGATGGACCAGCGCATGCAGCCAGAGGCCACATTCACGACGAATACCACGGGGACGCAGCCAGGAACATCCCGGACTTCGCAAACACATCACCAACAGACGCAGAAAACTGACATAATGTCTGGTCAGACAGTTCTTGCTCCATCCAAGTGGTTCCGTGACGTCTTTGTTGACTTCCAAGATGGTCAGAAAGACCCTGGGTGCTCGTCGGGGCAGACATCGGCTTCTGCGAGGGGTGGAATTCTCCAATGGAAACGATCGCCGGAATCCGGCAGTACCTCGACGGTCACCGAGGCGAATTCGGCGGAATGTACCTTGACAACGCGACGCATACTATACATGTCAACATGGCGCCGGCCGTCGTTCCGGAATCCACGAGAGCGCTGCATGAGATTTTTCGGAAATCATCACCACTGCGATCGCCATCGAAGGATTCAACTCCGCTGAGGCTGGAATTGCACGCCGTCGCCTATAGTATGGCAGAACTGCAGCAAGTGGCGAATCAGATTACGATCAGGCGGCCGTGGGCCGCCTTGATTTCCAACACCCTTGCATGGTGGGGAATCGATCGGCGCCACGATGTGGTTACGGTTGCCCTGACAGCAGTTACGCAAGACTTGCAAGATCTTGCGCGCCGGGAGTTCGGCAACCGTGTCACACTGGTACCTGGCAACCAATTGACATTCGCCTCTAAATTGACAACAATTCGAGGACCCGTCCAAACCAAGAAGGTGCAACCACCAGCCAAGGTGGGAGCGATCACGAACCAGCAGGCTGGCAGCTCTCAGGTCGCACCCTCGCCGAGCAGGCTGCTCGACGGCGCGCCCTACTATGGAGGCGAACGGATCTACCGGCTTGAAGCATCCGATGACTCGGTGCTTGTCATTCAGTGCACAGGCGGCTTCGGCTACTCCGGCCCATCCATGCAAACCGCAGGGTATTGCGCACCTGGTGGCACCTTTTGGACACAGGGCTACTGGGATCAGGACAGTAATTTTATTTCTCAAACAGGCGCCATGGGCCGAGTGTTTGCAGTCGAGTACGGAAGTCGCCTGCCCGACGGGGAACTGATGAACGGAAACACCTATGGTGCGGTTGTGTGGACCCAGCTGCAGACCGTTCAGACAGTCCGTGGCACGGCGTTCCCCGCGCAGGGCGAGGGAGTGTGCTTCGATTAACACCAGAATGTGCCAGCCCGGCGACAGCGGTGGCCCCGTCTACCAACGCGTACCCAACGGCGTGAAGGCGGCCGGAATAATTTCGGCAACCAACGACCCTGGAACTGTATGTGCATTCACGGATATCAATATATTTGATGCCGATTTTGGTGGAAGTGTACTTTTTTCCAGTTAGTAGGTAGGGCAAACGCAACACTGACGCACAGGCGATACTCGGACCATTCAGGGCCCTGTATTGCGACCATGCGTCGAGATGCCTGTCCTCCTCAGCACCGAGGACGGGCATCTCCATGTCATGTCGGCCGCCGGAGTTCGTCGACCACAACCAGAGCAAGTGCGACCGTCGCGGCAATGCCGACACGGCGACCGACGCCGAGCGGCGCGAGGAGGAACCAGCGCCCCCGCCCCGCCGAGCCAGGGCCACATCTGCCAGCCCGACAACCACCACGGACCAGCGCGTGTACCGCTGCCCCGGCCAGTACGGGCAGGCGGGCGCCGCGTGCGATGGCGGCCCATCGGTCCCGGCGCGCGGCGGATCGGTGCCCGGCCGCCGCGAGCCGATCGAAGATCGTTCCTCCGCCCATCACCCCAGGATGCGCCCTGACCAGCGAAAACACGAACGATCATCACCTCGTCGTGGTTTCCGGAGTCGTTCGGAGGCGGCCTGCTGCCCCACAACGGTCACGGATGGAGGCACCCGCCCTCCGGACTCGTTTGGGTATCCGTCTTGAGCAACGGGGGTTCGACCCCCGGGGAACACCGCGAGGCGAGGCCGGGTGCGCGCTTTCCGCGCACAGGCCTCGCCCCGAGAATCGCGTGGCAACCGAGGGAGTCGAACCCTGCGCGGCTTGTGAAGGCGGCGCCCGTGGACCGGCCCTGACCCTTCGGCGGGCGACGGCTGCCAATGGTTTCAACGCTGCTAATACCCTTGATGTTTCACTTTCATGCGCTGCTTCACCCGGACGGGCCCGGCTGGCAAGGTGGTCCGCATGGATGATCTCCTGCTGCGTCGCGTCCGGCCGGGTCTCGGTGGCGACCTCGCCGACGTCCGGGTGAACGACGGCCGGGTCACGTCGATCACCGAGCCGGGCTCCGAGGGGTTCGCCGCACGGCTGGTCGACGGGCACGGCGGGACGTTGCTGCCCGGGCTGGTCGACGCGCACGTCCACGTCGTGCAGTGGGCGACGTTCCGGCGTCGCATCCCCCTGGACGCGGCCCGCTCGGCGGGAGAGGCGATCGAGCTGCTGCTGGCCCACCTGCTGGCGACGCCCGCGCCGCAGTCGGAGCTCGTCGTGGGCGCCGGGTTCCGTGACGGGCTGTGGCCGGACAAGCCGCACAAGGACCTGCTGCAGCGGGCGCTGCCCGGGCGGGCGGTCGCGTTGTTCAGCGCGGACCTGCACACGTTGTGGCTGAGCCCGGCGGCGTTGAAGCTGATCGGTCGCGACCACCCGACGGGCGTCCTGCTGGAGGGCGATTGCATGACTGCGACCGCCCAGCTCCCGACGGCGGCGATCGACGTCCAGGACCGCTGGGTGGCGGAAGCCGTGGCCGCGGCGGCCGCGCGGGGCGTGACGCAGATCGTCGACTACGAGTACGCGGACACGGTGGCGGACTGGACGCGCCGGGGCGCCCCGGCCGCGCGGATTTCGTGTGTCATCGCGAGGCACCTCCTGGATCAGGCCATCGAGCGCGGCCACCGCACGGGCGACGTCCTGCCGGACTCCGGTGGGCTGCTGACGGTCGGGCCGTTCAAGCTCTTCGTGGACGGCTCCCTCAACACCCGCACGGCCTACTGCCACGACCCGTATCCCGGCGTGGATTCGCCGGGCTCGCTGGAACTGCCGCCCGGCGAACTGATTCCGTTGATGCAGCGGGCGTTCGACCACGGGCTGCTCCCGGCGGTCCACGCGATCGGCGACCGGGCGAACACGATCGCGCTGGACGCGTTCGAGGAGGTCGGCTGCCCGGGCCGCATCGAGCACGCCCAGCTGCTGTCCCCGGAGGACGTCCCGCGGTTCGCCGCGCTGGGCGTGATCGCGGCGGTCCAGCCGTCGCACCAGCCGGACGACCGCGACGTCGCGGACCGCCACTGGCACGGCCGAACTTCGCGGGCGTTCCCGTACCGGTCGTTGCTCCAGGCGGGTGCCCGCCTGGAGTTCGGCTCGGACGCCCCGGTCGCGCCGCTGGACCCGTGGGACGGCATCGCGTCGGCGATCTCCCGCACGGACGACGACCGCCCGCCGTGGCACCCGGAGCAGGCGATCCCGTTCGCCGAGGCGCTGGCGTCGTCCTCGGGTGGTCGTCGAGTGGTGGCGGTGGGGGACGTCGCGGACCTGATGGTGACGGCGGCGGACCCGTCGGCGCTGTCCCCGGCGGACCTGCGAGCCCTCCCGGTGACGGCGACGGTCGTCGGTGGGCATGTCACCCACCAGGTCTGAACCGGGACTTGATTTGTCCACCGGACAACGGAAAAGATCCCACCGTGGATGTGACAACGTTGTCGCCGAGGAAGCCGATGAGCCAGTGCACCCCAAGAACGGGGACGCGCGTCCTGGCCGCCCTGCTCGCCGGAGCCACGACGATGGCTCTCGCCACCCCTGCCGAAGCCCACGGCGGCCCCCGGTTCGCCGAAGACCCCACCACGCTCGTCGACACCTCGATCGGCAACAACGGTGACGGCACCACCTTCCCCGGCGCCACCACGCCCTTCGGGATGGTCCAGCTCAGCCCGGACACCCAGCTCAAGAAGTACGCGTCCTACGACTACGCGCAGGACACCACCCTCGGCTTCAGCCACACCCACCTCTCCGGCGTCGGCTGCCAGACCATGGGCAACTTCCGGTTCATGCCCACCACCGGCGCCGTCACCACGAGCGACCCGGCGAAGTACGGCGCGAAGTTCAGCCACGCCGACGAGACCCGGCAGCCCGGCTACTACGGCGTCAAGCTCGCCGGCGGCATCGAAGTCGAGCTCACCGCCACCCAGCGCACTGGCCAGCACCGCTACACGTTCCCCGGCGGAACGAGCGAAAACGTCCTCATCGAGGTCGGCGAGAGCAACGGCTACACCTATGCCGGCGACGTCCACGTCGTCGGGGACGACACCGTCGAGGGCTGGCTGCAGGGCGGCAACTTCTGCTGGGAGACGCAGAAGGAGCGCTACCGGGTCTTCTTCAGCGCCAAGTTCGACCGCAAGTTCGCGAGCTTCGGCACCTGGACCGACAGCAAGCTGACGCCGAACCAGCGTGACGCGAAGCTCGGCAGCCAGCGCACCGGCGCCTGGCTCACCTTCGGCACCGACAAGAACCAGGTCGGCGCGTCGGTAGGCCTGTCCTACACCTCCGTCGACGGCGCCCGCCTCAACCGCCAGGTCGAGCAGCCGAAGTCGTTCGACCGGGCGAAGGAGCAATCCCACGACACCTGGCGGGACGAGCTGAACCGCCTGCGCGTCGCCGGTGGGACGACCGCCGACCAGCGCACCTACTTCAGCGCGCTGTACCGGTCGCTGCTGCACCCGTCCGTCGGGTCCGATGTGGACGGCTCGTACCGCGGCTTCGACGACGCCGTCCACCGCGGCCGGGACACCTACTACCAGATGTTCTCGCTTTGGGACACCTACCGCTCGCAGAACCAGCTGGTCGCGCTGCTGCACCCGGACAAGGCCGCGGACATGACCAAGTCCGTCCTCAAGATCGCCCAGGACGGCGGCTGGGTGCCGCGCTGGGCGCTCGCCGGCGGCGAGACGAACGTGATGAGCGGCGACCCCGTCACGCCGTGGGTGGTCGACAACTACCGCCGGGGCCTCCTCGACGACCGGACCGCACGTCAGCTGTTCGACGCGTTGTGGCGCAACGCCAACGAAGTGCCGGAGGACCAGTCGATCTTCCGCGGCCGCGACGGCAACCCGAGCTACGTGCAGAACGGCTGGATCGGCTACCAGGACCTGCCGGGTTACACCTACGGCGACACGCGTCAGGCCGGGTCGGCGACCCTCGAGTACGCCCTCGCCGACTGCGCACTGTCCACAATGGCGTCCGGACTGGGCTACGGCGACAAGGCCGCGACCCTGCGAGCCCGCTGTGGCAACTTCGCGCACCTGTGGGACACCGGCGTGGAATCCCACGGCTTCACCGGCTTCCCCCGGACGAAGGCCGCGGACGGCACCGGCGTCGGCGACCCCGACCCGGCGAAGTCGATCGGCTTCCACGAGGGCACGCCGTGGCAGTACCAGTGGCTCGCCCAACAGGACACCGCGAAGCTGTTCGGCCTGATGGGCGGCGCGGCGCAGGCGGAGCGGCGGCTCGACACCTTCTTCGACATGCCGCTGCTGCTCACCGACCCGGCGAAGGCGGCCAAGGACTCCTGGGTCCACGGCGCGTACGACTACCACAACAACTTCGCTTTCAACCCCAACAACGAGCCCGACCTGCACGCACCCTGGATGTACAGCTGGACGGGCGCGCCCTGGAAGACCTCGGCCGTGCTGCGGGCGGCGCGGACGCTGTTCACGGACACTCCGTACGGCATGCCGGGCAACGACGACCTCGGCACCATTTCGTCGTGGCTCGTCTTCGGCATGGCCGGCGTCTTCGAGGCGCAGCCGGGCTCCGGGACGTACCTGCTCAGCACGCCGATGTTCGAGAAGGTCGAGATCCACCCGGACGGCGGCCGCAAGATCGAGATCGAAGCACCGGACGCGAGCGCGGCGAAGCTTCAGTACACAAAGGACGTCCGCATCGGACACCGCGGTTACGGTCGCAGCTGGATCTCCCACGCGGACCTGCTCCGCGCGGGCAAGATCCAGTTCCGCCTGAGTGACACGCCGACGGCGTGGGGCACGCAGGCGGCGCCGCCCGCCCTGTGACGGCCTCCCCGAGGGCTGGAATTGCCGAGAACAGCCCGATAACACGAGTTCCTGTCCATCACACTCTCAGCGAGTTGGTGTCCACCGGATCGGACAGATTGAATGGCCATCATGTTGAGGTGGCAGCAGGCGGAGGGGAAGCGTCACGCGCTCGACGGGCCGTTCCCTCCGCGTCCGGAGGAACAGTTCGTGGCTTTGTGCGGGGAAGAAGTGACCGTCGCGGTGAGGGATGTTCCGCAGCTCGGGGGGAACTGGTTCGACCCGACGTGCGCCGAGTGCGAGTCGGCGTGGCTGGCGCGGTGCTGACCGAGGCCGACCGGGATCATCGGCTGCTGGAGCGCATCCGCGACCTGCACGCCTCCCTCGCCCCCGATCTGGCGTGGCTGGCCCGGACCGTCGGGGAGGAGGTGCCGCGCCCCGACATCCTCCGCGACCTGGGGGAGCGGCTCGCCGACCTCGGTGGGGACCTGATCACCCGCGCCGACGAGCTCGACGCCCAGGTCCGGGCCGGCCTCCCGGACGACGGCTGGCTCCCCGAAGCGGGCGCACGGCGGCGCGCTCTGGCCGTCGCCCACCAGGTCGGCCCGCACCCCCTCCGGTGCGGGCCGATCTTCCTCGCCGTCTGCGGCGCCGCCTGTTTCCCCTTCTACGGGACGGACCCGACGAGCCGGACAGCGCGCCACGAACGGTGCGAAAAGTGTCTCCACGTGCGCTGATCCGCCGTTTCTGCTGAGCTGGGGGTATGACCGAGCAGAAACCGACGGCGACCGAGCGGTTCTTCCGGATCGCGATCGCGATCAAGGGCCTCGACGGCGCCCTGCAGGTCGTCGGGGCGCTGATCCTGGCGTTCATCCCCGCCTCGACGGTCAGCGGGTTCACCCACGCCGTGATCACCCGCGACCTGCTCGGCGACCCGTCGGGCACGCTGGCGCGCCACCTCGAATCGGCGACGGAGAACTTCCTCCACGGCGACACGAAGACCTTCGCGGTCGCGTACCTGCTCGCCCACGGGCTGATCAAGCTCGGCCTCGTGTGGGCGCTGGCCCGCAAGATCGTCCGCGCCTACCCCGTTGCCGCGGTCATCCTCGCCGCGTTCGTCGTCTACGAGATCTTCCGCGCGGTGCACACCCACTCGATCGCGCTGCCGTTCTTCGCCGCACTCGACGTCGTGATCGTTGTTCTCGTGTTGCGGGAGTACCGGCAGCTCAAGCGCGGTTGAGGCCGGCCGGATCGGGGCTGCCGGGGTTTCCCCCGCCGGCCCGAACGCCGGATTGTTCAACGGCCGCCAGACCGCGTCAAGGCGGGAAAGCGTGCCTTGACCCGGCCTGGCGGCCGCTGAGGCGGCTGCGTATCGGTTCGGCAGGGGGGTGTGGCCGGTCGGCTGGGGTCCGGGAGTGGGCAGGGAGCGAGCCGTTACCGCGCGCGAGTCGTTACCTCAGCCCGGAGCCAGGCGAGGCCGGTGAGTCCGGGCCCGGTTCACGCGGCGACGGGAAATCGGACCGTCGTGCTGTCGACCTTCAGGGGTTCGACGTAGAGGGCGGTCGCGTTGTCCGAGCCGCCGCGAGCGAGGGCGGCTTCGACCAGTTCCGTTGCGCCCGTGCCCGGCTGCGCCAGTAGCGCGCGGATACCGCTGCCCGTGAGCGGCTTGTGGACGCCGTCGCTGGTCAGCAGCAGGCCCGGGCTCGTCGTCTCCGCCGTGCCGATCTCGTGCGCGTCGGCGGTGCGGACGCTGGTGGTGACCACGTGCTCCATCCGCGGCGTCACCGGCTGGTGGCGGGCGCGGAAGAACTCGGCGAGCGTGTGGTCCGTGGTGAGGCGGCTCAGCGTGGTGCCGTCCCAGGCGTACGCGCGGGCGTCACCCACCCAGGCGATGCGGTACCCACCGTGCCCGGCCGGCATGGCGACGACGAGCACCGCGTCCCCGAGCGTCTGCTCGCGCACCGCCCGCTGCGCGGCGAGCACCGCCTCGACCGGTCCTTTGTGGACCGGCGTGCGCGCGGCGGCCGCGGCGGCGGTGCGGGCGGCGTGTGCGGCGGCGGGATCGTCCCCGACGCCGTCGGCGAGCGCGAACGCGATACCCGGGCCGCCGGCGGCGGCGTACGCCCCGACGGCGTCGGCGTTGAGTGAGCGCGGCCCCTGCGCACTCGCGGTGTGCCAGCGTGGGTAACCCGGACGTGTGGTGATCATCGCGGCCTCCTCAACCCCTCTGCCTCCATGATCCGCGCCGAACCTAAGGGGCGGCTGAGACTTTCCGGGTACGTTGGAAAGGGGGTGGGGATGGAGTTCCGGATTCTCGGGCCGCTGGCGGTCTCGCGCGCCGACGGCCGTGCGGCCGCGCTCGGCGGGTGCAAACCGCGGACGCTGCTGGCGGCGTTGCTGCTGGCCCGCGGGCGCGTGGTGCCCGACGAACGGCTGATTTCGCTGCTGTGGGAAGGCGAACGGCCGTCGACGGTCGACGCGCGGGTGTGCACCTACGTCTCGCGCCTGCGCAAGGCCCTCGGCCGCCCGGCGCGGCTCTTCCGCACCGGCGGTGGCTACCTGCTGACGCCGGGCGGGACCGTCGACGCCGAGGAGTTCGAGCGGCTGGCTTCGTCGGGCCACGACGAGCTCCGCGCGGACCGCCCGGCCCGCGCGGCGGCACTGTTCCGCGCCGCACTGGAGCTGTGGCGCGGTCCGGTGCTCGCGGGCGTCGCCGAACCGCTGCGCGCCGGCGAGGCGGCGCGGTTCGACGAGCTGCGGCTGACCGTGCTGGAGGGCCGGCTCGAAGCCGACATCGCGGCGGGCGAGCACCTGCGCGCGGTACCCGACGCGACCGCGTTCGTCCTCGAACACCCGATGCGGGAACGCGCGCGGGCCCTGCTCATGGCCGCGCTCTGCGCCGGCGGACGGCCGGCGGACGCGGTGGCGGTGTACCACCGCGGCCGCCGCCTCCTCGACGAACGGCTCGGGATGACGCCGGGGCCGGCGCTGCGGGCGGCGTACCAGCGGGTCCTGGACGCTCAGGCGGGGTAGGGCGCCGACTGGAAGTCGCCGTCGAGTTCGGCAGGCGAGCGCGGCAGCCAGTACCGGGCGAGCGCGCGGACCTGCTCACGCGGCAGGCCGGGGTTGACGTGGCGGTGGTCGGGTTTCGCGATGGACTGCAGTGCCCAGCCGAAGCCGATCATCGGGTCGAGCCGCGCCCACCGGTGCCGGTCGATGCCGAGGACCATCTGGGCGCGCAGGACGGAGTGCCAGAAGTGGTAGCCGTGGGGCGGGTTCCCGTTCATGGTGTGCACCTCCGACTCTTCCGGCGCGCGCCGCGGGTCGAAGAGGATCCCCTGCCCGAAGGCGGCGAAGGCCCTGACGAGCCCGGCTTCGTCACCGCGGTAGAAGTGGTCGAAGTTGTCGAGCTGCAGCTTCGAGAGGACGCGCAGCGGCTGTTCGACCGGCTTGGCGAACTCGGCGTAGTTCGCCGGGTACGCGGGTTCCCGGCTCAGCTCCCGCCATTTCTCGTAAAGGCCTTCCGGAGCGTTCTCCTGGATGAAGGGGAAGAGCACGGCGTAGGCGTCCTGGACTTCCTGAGACGGGTGGTAAAGCGAGATTTCGTCGAGCTGGTACCAGAGTTCGTTGGCCCGCCGGTCCCCGAGCATCCCGGGCACGGGCGGCAGGCCGCTGTCGGCCAGCGCGGTTCCGGTCCCGGTCGCGGCGAGCGCAACCCCGGCCACGGTGGCGGCCCCGGCTTTGAGCAGACTACGGCGATCCATGGTGTCCCCCTCGGCCCGGCGGCCCCCTGCCGCCGTTCGCCGCCACGGTACGGAAGATTTCTATACTTTCTCTGTAAGATCGTTTCCGTGGACGACTGCCACGCGCTGGAAAACCTGGTCTTTTCTTACGCGGCGCTGGTCGACGCGGGGTGCCGCGGAGGTCGAACGGATGCTGCGCGGACCGGTTCACGCGAGGGGAGAGCGGCTGGCGGTTCACCGAACGACGAGCCACGGTCGACCTCGTCGGCGACGTCAGTCACCACCTGCACGCGAAAGGGCCGTGAGCGGACTCACGACCCCTTCGCGAACTTCAGCTCTGCAGGTCGTACACCGTCTGGCCGTCCACGGTGGTGGCGGTGAAGTTCGCCGTCACCCACTCGGTGATCTCCGACGATCCGCCACCCGGCCCACCTCCTCGGCCACCTTCGACGTAGTACTTGACCTCACCCGCGGCCACGTACGCCTTGAACTCGGCCAACGTCGGGGCCGGGTCCGAACCGCTCCAGCCGCCGATGCCGATCACCGCCTTGCCGCTCGCCAGCTCCAGCGAGGCTGCGCTCTGCGAACCCGTCGTCGCCGCGGCCCACTTCGTCGTCGTCTTCGCCAGCAGGGCGCCGATGGCGCTCGACGACGAGTCAGGATCGCCCCCGAAGCCACCGCCCATGGCGCTCGAAGTCGGACCCGACGTCGGGATCGAGCCGCTGTGCGCCACCGACGCCGTCTCGACGCCGTACGCCGCGGATGACACGCCGATCGTCAGGACCACCGCCGCCGCCACGACCGCGACCACCCGGCGCGAGGCCGGCACGCCCATCACCAGCACCGTGCCCACCAGCACCCCGAGCACCGCGACGATCCAGCGCAGCGCCGGGAACCACTCCGGCGTCCGGTCCAGCAGGATGAACGACCACACCGCCGTCGCCACGACCATCCCGGCCAGCACGGCCCGCGGCGCCGGGTGCGCCCGGCCCTGCCACAGCGCGCGGCCCGAAACCGCGACCAGCGCGGCGATCGCCGGTGCCAGCGCCACCGAGTAGTACGGGTGCACCGTGCCGCTCATGAAACTGAACACCAGCGCCGTCACGACCAGCCAGCCACCCCACAGCACCAGCGCCGCCCGGGTCCGGTCCGTCCGCGGCGCGCGGCGCGTGAACCACAGCCCGGCCACCAGCCCGATCAGCGCGGCCGGCAACAGCCACGACACCTCCGTGCCGAAGCTGGCCCCGAACATCCGGAACAGGCCCGTCGACCCGCCGAAGCCGGTGTTGCCGCCCATGCCGCCGCCACCCATGCCGCCGCCGTTGCCCTCGCCGCCGAAGATGCGGCCCAACCCGTTGTAGCCCAAGGCGAGTTCGAGCAGACTGTCCCCTTCGGACCCGCCGATGTACGGCCGCGACGTCGCCGGCCACAGGTCCACCAGCGCGATGAACCAGCCCGCCGAGACGACCAGCGCCACGACCGCACCGCCGAGGTGCAGCAGCCGCTTGCCCGGCGACGTCGGCGCGGCGAGCAGGTACACCAGGCCGAAGGCCGGCAGCACCAGGAACGCCTGCATCATCTTCGTCAGGAACCCGAACCCGATCGCGGCCCCGGCCAGCGCCAGCCACCGCGGGCTCGCCGTTTCCGTGGCCCGCACGACGAAGTAGGCGCCCGCGACCATCAGCAGCACCAGCAGCGCGTCCGGGTTGTTGAAGCGGAACATCAGCGCCGCGACCGGCGTCACCGCCAGCACCGCCCCGGCCAGCAGCCCCGCGACCGGGCCGGAAGTCCGCTTCACCGTCAGGTAGAGGATCCCGACGGAGGCGACACCCATGAGAGCTTGCGGCGCCAGCACGGTGAAACTCGAAAAGCCGAAGATCCGGGCGAACGCCGTGCCGACCCACAGGGCCGCGGGCGGCTTGTCGACGGTCAGCACGTTCCCGGAGTCCAGCGAGCCGAACAGCCACGCCTTCCAGCTCTGCGTCCCGGACTGGACGGCGGCGGCGTAGAAGGAGTTGCCGTAGCCGGACGCGGTGAGGTTCCACAAGTACAGCAGCGCGGTCGCGGCCAGCAGCCCGAACGCGGCCGGGCGGACCCAGCGCGGCGGTGCGTGCGCGCCGGACTCCTTGCGGTGCCTGGGCTCGGTGACCGGAGCGGGCAGGACGGTGGTCATCAGTACTCCTTCGGAGAGGTGGCCTGGCGGCGCGGGTTGAACACCCAGCCGCGCAGGAGCAGGAACCGGAGCACCGTGGCGGCGAGGTTCGCCAGCACCAGCACGGTGAGCTCCAGGACGAGGCCGGGGGTGGTGGATCCGTTGAGCAGGGCCAGTGCTCCGCTCGTCAGCGCGAGCCCGAGCCCGAACACGATCAGCCCTTCGAACTGGTGGCGTCCGGCGCCGGCGCGGCCGCGGATGCCGAATGTCAGCCGCCGGTTCAGCGCGGTGTTCCCGATCGCCGTCACCAGCAGCGCGGCGAAGTTCGCCGGCTGCGCGCCGACGACCGTGCGCAGCAGCAGGAACAGCACGAGGTAGGCGAGGGTGCTGCTGACGCCGATGGCGGCGAACCGCACCAGCTGCGTCACCAGCCGCGGCGGCACGCCGGGCGCGTCGACGCCGATCGGCTGCCTGCCGAGCTGCTCGCGCAGCCTGCTGACCGGGATGTCCCCGGTGAAGGTGGCCTTGGTGACGCGGGCGATGCCCTTGAGGTCTTCGGTGGCCGTCTTGACGATGTTGACTGAAGAGTCCGGGTCGTCGACCCAGTCGACCGGCACCTCGTGGATCCGCAGCCCGGCGCGCTGCGCCAGGACGAGCAGCTCGGTGTCGAAGAACCAGCCGGTGTCCACCACGTGCGGCAGCAGTTCACGGGCGACGTCGGCGCGGATGGCCTTGAACCCGCACTGTGCGTCGCTGAACTTCGCGGCGAGCGTCGAGCGGAGGATCAGGTTGTAGCACCGGGAAATGAACTCGCGCTTCGGGCCGCGCACCACTCGCGCTCCCCGGGCGAGCCTGCTGCCGATGGCGAGATCGGAGTGCCCGGACAGCAACGGCGCGACGAGCGGCGCGAGCGCGGCGAGATCGGTGGAGAGGTCGACGTCCATGTAGGCGAGCACGGCGGCGTCCGAGGCCTGCCACACGGCGTTGAGCGCGCGGCCGCGGCCCTTCTCGTCGAGGTGGTGGACGGCCACCTCCGGGAACTCCCGGGCCAGTCGTTCGGCCACCTGCAGCGTCGCATCGGTGCTCGCGTTGTCGGCGACGGTGATCCGGTACGGGTAGGAGACGTGCTCGGCCAGGTGAGCGTGCAGCCGGCGGATGCACGGTTCGAGGTCGGTCTCTTCGTTGTAGACCGGGATGACGACGTCGAGAACGGGCTGCGGGCCGGCCAGATCGACCGGGACGGTCCCGGGCCGCGATGCGGGGGCGGTGGCTGTCATGCCCCCACGATCGCGGCCGCCGCTTTGGTGACCGTGTGATCTCTCTGTGCGGTTCCTGTGCGCTACGCCCTCTACCTCTTGCGCCAGAAGCAGCTAGTCAGCGCCTTTGCTCCCTGGTGACCGTCGGATACGCTGGTATCGTGGCTCGTCTTTCCGCCGACCTGGGTCTCCTACCCGGGTGGGTGGCTTGAGTGGAGAGTGCTGACCTACAGTCGATGCCGACCGCGCCGCGGCCGGCAGGTTCTGATGTGGTAACTGCCGAGGACGTAGGCGCCGAACTGCGCCGGCTGCGCAAAGCCGCCGGGGAGACGCAGGCGGACGTGGCCGGGAAGGTTCGCGTCAGCCGCGCGAACCTGGTTCAGTGGGAAACCGGGCGATATTTGCCGTCGGCGAAGAAGGCTCAACTGCTCGACGAGTACTTCCGCGCGGGAAACAACCTGGTGGAGATGGTCGAAGCGGCCCGATCGCCGGGGCCGGTGACCGCTGGGACGCTGACCACCGCGGGCTCCCTGCTCGAGGTCTTTCGCCGGGCCGGGGCCGCCATCGCTGGACAGGTGATCCGCGACGAGAACGGTCGCGCCGTCGGCTGGCGGTGCAACCTCCAAGAGCGGGGCCCGCACACGACGTTCGCCACCGCGCACGGGGTCCTGGCCATGGTCGTGGTAGGCGAGCCCTGCATCGACCTGCATACAGTCGTGAAAGAACTTTACGGCCGGCGTTCCGACTTCGGCTGGCAAGGCCGGTTGAAGGGCCGCCGCCCCGAGGTCACGGCGGCGGTCGTGGACGCCCTGTTCCAGGCCAGCACCATCCTCACGGCCGAAGAGGGGTTGGCTCACCTCGAGCGTTCCCTCGACGACCGCACCCGGACGCGGCCGTTCCTGCTCTCGTCCGCACTGCGCACTTCCGTCCGGCTCGGGCCGGATGCCGCGCTCACCCGGCGCCTGACGGACGATCTCCTCGCCGCCCGGCTCGACCGCAACGGCGTCCCGCTTTGGGGCGAGAAGAAGGAAGGGGCGCTGGTCGCTCCGGAGCCGTCCACCGTGCAGACCGCGCGGGCGGTGGTCGCCCTGCGCGAGTTGCTGCGCTCCGGGCGTGGCAGCGACGAAGTCTCCGACGCCGTCGAGGTCGGCACCCGATGGCTCGTCGAGCGGGTTCACCCTGACGAGAACGTCTCGGAGCACCTGGCCTTGCCGCAGCCGGGAGGGCGGCCGGACGTGCGCGTCACGATCAAGCACTTCACGGCCGCGTGGGTTCTCCAGGCATTGGCTGAGGCGCCCCAGGTGCCGGTGGCCAGGCTGAGCCGCGCGCTCGACTCGTTGTGGGAACGCTACGAACCTGGGCGCGGCCTCTGGGCCTGGGGCAGCGGCGATCTCCCTGTCTGGATGACCCTCGACGCCGTGACGGCATTGCGTGCGGTCGCGCTGGCCTGCCCGGTCTCCAAGGTCCTCGCCTACTCAGCCGAAGAATGGAGATGGCCTCGTTGACTTGAGGATCTTGGCCGCGTAATCCGCTCGTACGTCGGAAGCTGTTGCCAGCCGGCCTACTCAGTAGAGCGAGGGCAAGCGTGCCGAGTGAGGGGTCCGGCGTTTGGCGGTCCCTTGGCTCTTGTACGCCGAACTCCATCACTCAACTGCGCACTCGCAGCGGCGCGCCCCTTGCCCGGCGACATCGCACGTCCAGGGTCGCACCACGCCGCGGTGGTGCAGATTGTCAGCGTGACCAGCGCCGGGTACTTCAAACGGTCGACCTAGAAGTAGGGGTTCCTGGCGTTCATGGCCAGCTCGCGGACCGAGCCCATCGAGAGGTCGTCGAGGGTCTGCTCGGCGACTCCCACGTTCCGGAGTACCTGGTGGACGTGCCCCTCTGTCACCTGGTCTTTGTCCGCGGGCACTCTGACAGCGGTCTTAACCTTCAGCCGGGCCTCGTGCGACGTGAAGGTGAGATCGAAATCGGCGCGGTACGCATTATACAGTGCCGACGCCTCCCCTCTGCGGTGTATTTGCAGTGCGGGGAACTGGATGTCTTCGTTGGTGATGATTATCGAGTCGGGCGAGATGTCGTGACGCAGTGTCGAGAATTCTGACCTCAACTTTATTTCTACCAGCAAGAATTCATGTTGCTGATACCATTGAGCGGCGAATATGGTTGCCAGGCAGCTCGTCTGCACGTACTCCGTAGTCCACTCGTCCAGAACGGTTTTGCCTGGACGTCGAGAGAGTTTGGTGCGGTACTCGGCGTACTCCTGACAGCGGGATGTGTTTTCTGGGTCCAAAATCTGTAGTTGTACCTGCCAGTGGGTCCCGGTGCTGCTCTCGCGAGCGCGGGCGGCCAGTCCGGGCAGTGTCCAGGCCCGGGTGAACGAGCCGGTTCCGCCTCGGAACTGCCACATGTTCGCGGTGCTCATGGCTATCTCGAAAGCCTTCTGCCTCGACGCCAGTGAGGTCAGTTCAGCAACGGAAGAGCTGGCCGTCAAAGCGCGTTCGACTTCGTCAATCCCCTTCTTCGCCGCGTCCATCGACCGTGTCAGCTGGGCGAGGCGCTGATCGTTCGTCTCCTGGCGCATGGCTTGCTTGAACAAGGAGAACCCCAAGAGTGCCAACGTCGCCAGAGTGGCCGCGAGAAGTGTCTTGACGTCGCCGACGGTATCGGTTGCGCCAAGAATGGCCACGGTCGCGGCCACGATGAGGATGACCAGTTGTTCGGGATCTCGGCGTAGTCCACGGCGCAGTCGTGTGGTTCTACCGGGCTGTCGGCCCGATGCGGAACGCGGAGTCTGCTGGTCCATGGTCATTTCTGCCTCTCGTCGTCGTTGACGTTCGTCCGTTTTCTGCTACTGGATGTCCACTCTGATGGCTTCTTGACGCAACAATGGTGAGTGTGGTCGGCATCCGGAATCCGGCGCGGAGGTCCTGGGTGAGAGTTATCATGCGTGTGGATCCGGAGGTCGTCGCGTCGAGGAAGTGGTCATGGCGAAGTCGTATGACGGTTGCTGCGACAGTACGTTGCGGTGATGATGACCATGACACATTCCCATGAGGTGACGACGCCGGCCGCCGGGCGATCGGTTGCCCCGGCACGGTGCCGCTCGTGGTCGACGCTGTCGGCCACCAGTGTCGGGAGGAGTGAGCGCCAGCTGTGAGTGTCTTCCTGGATTCCGGTACCGCCGAGTCTCGTTTCGTGGGCAATCTCGCCACGTTGCTTGGTGAAGACGGCCCCCGGATGCCGCGGCTGGTCGCAGCAGCTGAAGCAGTGAGTCGTGATCCGCAGGGGTTCGTGTGCTGGCTGGCGAGCTTGACCCGTGATGCCGAGGCGGTCCGGGCGGTCGTGGCGCGTTCGTATTGGCATCCCAACGGCTTCGCCAAACTGGTTTTGCACACATCGGCCGTGTCGGAATTCAAGATCCGTATGCATGTCTGGCCCGAGTCGGCCGCGTCAGTGCGAGGCGAGATGAACCCCCACAGCCATCGATGGGACTTCGCCTCCACCCTGCTCACCGGCCAGGGCATGGTCATGCCGGAGTATCGTGAAGTCGCTGACGAGGGAGATCTATTCACCCGTTATCGCTATGGCATCGACGAGGTGAACCCGGCAACGTTGGTCTTCGACGGTGCTGTCCGGCTGGTGCAGGTGAAGCCGCGGCATCTGTCTCGCGGTAGCGTCTACTCCTGCGATACCCACGTCATCCACACCGCCGAGCCACTCGGGCGAGATTTGACCGCCACGGTGGTCGTCCAAGGCCCGCACCGCGTGCCGACCACAGCCGTTTTCTGCGCGCCGGGGCAGAGTGAAGACCAACCCAACCGTGCGCTCTCGGTAGCGGATTTCCGGCTGCTGGTGAAGGCGGTCATTTCCGGGGTCGGCGGATGCGGTTCTCTTCAATGAAGCGACGCTCGCGCGGCAAGCACGAAGGGGTGCTGACCGATCGAGCCATCCGGCGCGCTCGTGCCGAGGGTGAGTTGCTCGTCGAACCCTTCGAGCCTGCTCTCATTCGCCCGGCTGCGATCAGCCTGCGTCTCGGAGCCGAAGCGTTCGGGTTGCACACTGTGGGGCCGGTGGACATCGCCGACCGTGCGACCTATCCGGATCTGGTGGCCAAGGATGCCGACGTCGAAGGGAGATTCGTCGTGGAGCCCGGTGAACTGGTGCTCGCCCCGACGTGGGAGCGGATCGGCCTGTCCGGGAATCTCGCCGGCCTGGTGGACGGAACCAGCGATTATGCGCGGCTTGGCATCAGCGTCGTGCTCTGCGGGCAGGTAAGTCCCGGCTTCGGATACACGAGCGGCGCCGTACTGACTCTCGAGATCGTCAACCACCTGAGCCACTCGGTTCTGCTGTATCCCGGGACGCGGATTTGCAATCTCATGTTGTTCGCCACGACCGGGAGCGAGTTGCCCTATGGCGCCATGCCGCACAACTACTCAAGCGACCACGCGGTGGTCGCGTCCCGATTGGCGGACCATGTTCGGCAGCACTGAGTCATGCCTCGGCGACCTGGGTGAGCGGGGCATCCAGGAGAAAGTCCTTCGGCCGAGGTACGGCGGCACCGAAGGTTTCGGCGACGACAGCGCTCTGCTCGGCGCGGTGAGCACGCCGAGCGAGCTGGTCGCAACGACCGACAGTTGCCCCGCTCCCGTCGTCGACCTTCTGCGCGAACCAGACCTCTACAACGCGGGTTGGCTCCTGGCCACGATCAACCTCTCAGACCTTGCTGCTTCCGGCGCCGCGCCGCTGGGTCTCGTCGTCAACTACACGTTGCCCAAGACGACCACGGTGCGAGCGTTCGAGCGGCTGCTCGACGGCGTCGACGAATGCTGTGCCGCGCACGGCACGAAGGTCGCGGGCGGGGACATCCGGGACGGCGCCGTCGTGCAGCTGTCCGCGACGGCCGTCGGGCGGTGTGCTCCGGGCAGCAGGTTGCGGCGGTCCGCGGCGCGGGCAGGGGACCGGCTGCTGCTCGTCGGCTCGCCCGGATACCTCTGGGCCGCGGCGCTGGTGGAGACCGGTCGGGCGACGCTCCCGGCGGCGGTCCGGGACGAGGTCTGGCGGCGCGCCTGCCGTCCGATGGCTCAGCTGAAGGCGGGTGCAGTGCTGGCCGCCACCGGGCTCGCGCGGGCGGCGATGGACGTCTCCGACGGACTTTTTGCCACGGTCCGCACGCTGTGCGAGATAAACGGTCTCGGGGCAGCCGTCACCGGGGTGTTCGATCTCGACGAGCCCGTGGCCGAAGTGGCCGCCCAATGCGGTGTACCTCCGTTCGACCTCGCCCAGACCTGGGGTGACTGGGGCCTGGTCACAGTGGTCTGTGCCGCGGACGTCGACCTGGTGACGAAGGTCCTGCGCGAAGAAGGTGTCGCGGCGCAGGAGATCGGGACGCTCACGACTGACCTGCAGCTGGCCGTGGGAACCGCTCCTTGGCGGGGTATCGCCCAGGAGCGGTTCTCGGCCGGTTCGTGGCACGGCGGCGAACTGTCCACCATGCTCGCCGACGTGCTGGGGCGCTGAACCCGGCTCAGCTGTGCGCCCGCAGCGGCACCACGTTGCTCGGCAGGGACGCCCGGCCCGGTTCGCGCTTCGGGGCCGTCGGGCTGATCGTCAGCGTCACCAGGCCGGCGTACCGGGGGTGGCGGTCGACGTACACCTCCGGGACCGCGCAGGCGGCGGCCAGGACCGTGCGGTTCCGGTGCAGGTGCTCGAACGCTTCCCGGCCGAACAGCGACACGACGATGTCGCCGCCGCGGGGGCGGCTCCACAGGATCGCCGGGAGGCGGCCGCCGGGCAGGCGCAGGTGGGGGAACACCGCGCGCAGCCGGTGCTGCAGCCGGATCGCGTGGATGCGGTCCTGCACCTGGCGGCGGCGCAGCACCGCCAGGCCGAGCGCGGCGGCGAGGACCGCCGACGCCCGGAGCGGGCCGGCCCAGAGGGCGAAGGTCACCACGCCGTAGGGGAGCAGCGTCACGGCCAGGATTTCCCATCGCCAGTGGTAGATCCGCAGCGGGAAGGTCGGAGGCGTGCTGGTCATTTCCGTGCTCCTTTCGGTCGGCCGGCGGCGCAGGAGGCCGCCGAGGTGGCGCAGGAGACGCCCGGCACCGGAGGCCAGCACGAGGGCGGCGACGATGACCGGCCCGGACGTCATGTCGGGATCCGGGTCTTCGGGGCGGGCTCGGGTTTGAGGTCGCGGTCGCGGCCGAGCTGCCAGGTCCAGCGCCAGCCGGCCCAGATCGCGGCGGCGGAGCCCACCAGGACGAGGACGAAGGCCTGCCCGACCAACCCGTCGAGCGGGGCGAGCCGCAACAGCACCAGCAGCGCCCAAAGCTGGGACGCGGTGAAGGGGATGACGAGACCGGCCGCGTAGACGCCCCGGCGCCAGCGGCTCCGGCCCGGTGCGGTGGTGTAGGGGTCCATGAAAGCCCTCCTCTGCCGTGGATCCAGGAAACCTCCGGCTCGCCGGTCGCTTTGTGTCAGCTGACACAGAGCGCGGGATTCAGCTCGCCAGTCGTCGAAGTTCAGCCATGCGGTGGATCGTCACCTGTCTTCTGCCGGTGCTGATCACCCCGCGGCGGCGCAGGTCGCGCGTCGCGCGCGCCCAGGACTCCCGCGAGATCGCCGCGGTCATCGCCAGTTCGGCCTGGGTGGCCGGGACCGCGATCCGGATGTCGTCCCCGCGTGGCACGCCGTGCTGGACGGCCAGTTGCATGAGCTGCGCCGCCACCCGCCGCGCCGCGGCCCCACCGCCGACGTCCAGCCACTGCCTGCCGACCGAGCGCAGCCGGGCCGAGAGCACGAGCAGCAGCGCCCAGGAGATCCGCGACCGCGTCCGGCACAGCGCGGCGAACCGGTCGCCGGGGATCTCGAGCACGTCGAGGTCGTCGAGCGCCTCGACGGTCGCCGAACGCGGCAGGTCATCGATCGCGGCGAGCTCCCCGATGACGTCACCGGCACCGCGCACCCCGACGACGACGTCGCGCCCGTCCGGCGTGCCGTGGACGATCCGCACGTGCCCGGACAGCAGCACCAGCACGACCCTGGAGAGGTCGCCTTCCCGGCACACGGTCTGCCCGCGCCGGAACGAGCGGCGCGTGGCGGACTCCGCCACCTTGCGGCGATCGGCCGGGGCCAGTTCGGCCCAGAAGCCCGTCGGTTCCACGGTCCCCACCTCTTTTCGCGCTACGCGGGCATGTCCTCCTGGCGGTGCGCGGCTTCCGGGACGTGGAGCCATCCGCGGAGCCGCTGGGTGCCGACTTTGATCGGCACCGTCTGGAAGTACGCGGTGTGGTCGATCCCCGGGTAGCCGTGCCGGACGACCGAGCGGTGCATCTCCGGTGAAATGACGAGCACCAGCGGAGCGGCCGTGATACTCAGCTGCCGCCGGAGTTCCCGCGCGTCGACGAAGCGGCAGACGATGTCGACGTCCTCGCCGTACGGGCCGCGGGTGTCGTAGTGCACCTCGCCGGCGTGCACGGCGACCCGGAGCCGGAAGGCGAGCTCCGGATGGCTCTCGGCGTGCTTGTCCAGCAGTTCCGCCAGGGTGGGGACGACGGTGGTGAGCAGCACCGGCTTCGGGGCCTGGTCGACGGGCCGGACCAGGCACAGCGCGCCGTCACCCCGGTCGACGAAGCCGTCGCGGAACTTCTTGGTGATCCCGCCGGCCAGGAAGGCCTCGTCCAGCAGCTCGAACAGGACGGTGCGGAGGCGGGCCCTGGCGGGGTTCGTCCGCGTCGTCGAGCCTTCGATGTCGACCGCCACCATGGCCCGGTGGAGGGGGACGTGCTGTGCTGGACTACTCATGGCCTGCTCCTGCCTTCAGGTTAGAACTGAAGTTCAGTCAAGGAGACTGTAAGGCGTGAAGTACCCCGGATCAACTGAGATGAATCGGTGTTATCTGTTCGGTGCCAGGGAGTTCGAGCAGGCGTAACGTTTCAGTCCCAGGTTCGGCGGGGCGACCATCGAGCTTCTAGTGACGGGGAGTAGTATTGGCGCCCTCGTCGGGAGTACTGAAATTTCCTGAAGGGCGGCCCACGTCGTGTCCTCAGCTCAGCCGCAGTGGTCCGCGCTCGCTCACCGCCTGCGCGCGCTGCGCGAGAACCAGTGGCCCGAGGCCGGGATCACCCAGGCTCAGCTCGCCAAGGCCCTCGGGGGGAACAAGTCCCTCAGCATCTCCTTGATCTCGTCGTGGGAGAACACGGAGAAGCCGGTGACGCCGCCGACCCGGCGGCTCGACGCCTACGCGACGCTGTTCGCGACCCGGCGGTCGCTGGACGGCGGCACGCTGCGCGTCCTCCCCATCGGACAACTGACGGACGGGGAGCGAGCGCGGCGTGCGGAACTCCTGGACGAGCTCCTGGAGCTCCGCGAAGGCCGGGAGCTGGTGGCGTCGCCGGCCCCGGTGGCCGACATCTGGACGTTCGAACAAGGCCAGAACATCACGATCGTCTGCGCCCGGCTCCCGGAGAAGTACCGGAAGAACCTGTCCTACGCGGACCCGGAGAGCGCCGACTTCGTCTCGCTCTACACCTACGCCGACCCGGACGCGCTGATCGAGCTGTTCGGGCACATCCGCGCGCGCAACCCGGACAACAACGTCAAGTTCTGCACCAGCGAGGAGCTGACGGCCGACGACTACACGAGCCACCTCGTCCTGCTGGGCGGCGTGGACTGGAACTCGGTGACCCGGGACGTGATCGAGCGGGTGGACCTCCCGGTGGAGCAGGTCGGCCGGGTGGACGACGCCGAACACGGCGGGTTCCGGGTGCAGCAGGACGGGCGTCCGAAGCTGTTCGAACCCAAGCTCGACCGGCGGGAACACCTGCTCGAGGACGTCGCGCACTTCTACCGCGGCGAAAGTCCGTTCAACCGAAAGCGCACTGTGACCGTGTGCAATGGTATGTACGGTCGTGGCACTCTCGGAGCGGTTCGCGCGCTGACGGACGCGCGTTTCCGCGACCGTAACATCGCGTACGTGCAAGACCGGTTCGGCGATGTGGAATCCTTCAGCATCATCAGCCGCGTGCCTGTCGTCGGGGGACAGGGGCTGACCCCCGACTGGACCCTCGAGGAGAACCGGTTGCACGAGTGGCCCGAGGCCGCCGCGTGAACCCGCGGCAGCACGAGTCGCACCAGGACCTCCTGGCGCACTTCGACACCGAGGACGTCTCCGGTGCGGCGATGGACGCGATCATCGTGCCCACCGCGCGCCCGGCCGCCTACCTGCGGCAGGCCATCGCCGCGGCCAAGGAACACGATGCCTTCCTGCTCTTCCTGTGCAGCAAGCTGTCGACGATCTCCGGCGCGATCCTCGAGGCGAAGAGCGCCGGAGTCGGCGCGCTCGCCATCGACACCGATCTGCTGAACCCGGGGCTGGTTCCGGAGTTCGCCACCGACCAGGTCGTGCGTTTCACCCGGTTCCGGCGGCAGACCGACACCAGCTTCAAGCGCAACCTGGGGCTGCTCATCGCGGTGCTGGCCGGCTGGAAGCGGATCCTCTTCCTCGACGACGACATCGAGCTGCCGAACCCCGCGGACCTCGGCGTCGCGGCCGGCCTGCTCGGCGAATACCCGGTGGTCGGGCTGGCCAACGCGGGGATGCCGGACAACTCCGTCGTGTGCCACGCGATCCGGGACGCCGGGCGGAAGCAGGACACCTTCATCGGCGGCGGCGCGCTAGCGGTGGGGGAAGCGGCCTTCAGTTCGTTCTTCCCCAACATCTACAACGAAGACTGGTTCTTCCTTTTGGACGGCATGAAACTGCGGCCGTCCGCGACCACGGGCAAGGCGGTCCAGAAGGACTACGACCCCTACCGCGACCCCCGTCGTGCCCGTGGGGAAGAACTGGGTGACACGCTGGCCGAAGGCGTGTTCGGGCTGTTCGACAACCACCTCGGCCTGGCGCAGGCCACCAAGGCGTACTGGCGGGAGTTCCTCACCGACCGTCGCCGGATCATCCGGGAGACGATCAAGCTGGTGCAGGCGTCGCCGATCGAGGCGGCCCAGCAGGCGCGGATGGTCGACGCGCTCAAGGCCGCGGTCGGCCGCAGCGAGCTGATCACGCCGGAGCTGTGCCTGCGGTACCTCCGTGCGTGGCAGCAGGACTGCGTGCGCTGGCGGCAGCGGATCACCGACCTCCGGCGCGATCACCACGGCGGTTCGGGTGTCGGGCACGCCGTCGAGGCGCTGGGCATCCCGCTGCTGGCTCAGGCCGGGGTCGACGTACCGGTCAGCACGGGTGCGGCGCGGCAGCCGGGTCGGCCTCGGTCCGCGGCGCGGGTGTGATCGGCACCAGGTCGCTGACCAGCACGTAACACACTTCCTCCTCGGTCAGGACCGTGCCGTCCGGCAAGGTCTTCCGCGCCAGGCAAATGACCTCGCCGTGACCCCAGTCGCGATAACCGAGGTGCTTGTACAGGCGCGCGGCGTCGTCGTTGTCGGTCCGCACCGCCAGCGCGACCCGGTAGCGGCCCTTCTCGAGGAGGCGACGCTCGGCCTCGCGGACCAGTGCGGTGCCGACGCCGTTCCGCCGCAGGTCCTGGTGGACTTCCAGGTGCGTGATCAAGGGAACGCCGGGCAGGTGGTCGCTGATCGGCTTTTCCTCCGCCTCCGCCAGCCAGAGGTAGACCGCTCCGGCGGGCAGGGGACCCAGCCAGCCCAGGAACAGCACACCGTGCTTTTCCTGCTGCCGCCGGAAGCGATCGTCGAAGAAAGCGCGGTCTCCGAGGACTGCGGCGAACGATTCCAGGTCTGCCGATTCGGCCCGCCGTACGTGAGGCTCGGTCATCAGCAGGAACTCCTGTTCGCCTGGGCACCACCAGTGTGCCGGAGTGAGCCGGTTCTTGACCAGGTTGCCCGGGCCCGGACCGGCGTCACACCCTGCTTTCGTCGTGTCTCACACGGTCGCAGTCAGGTCGTAGACCGTTACGCCGTCCACAGTGGATGGCTGGTACCGCGAAGCCACCCACTCGGCGATCTGCCGGGCCGCGTCCGAACCGCTGTTGCCCTGCATCGACATGCCCTCGCCCAGGAAGTAGTGGATCTGCCCGCCCGCGACGTACTGCTGGAACTGCGTCAGCGTCGGGTACGGGTCCGTTCCGTTGAACCCGCCCACCGCCATCACCGGTGCGCCACTGGCCAGCTGGTAGCCCGCTGCGGCGTTCGACAACACGGTGGCGGCCGTCCAGGTGTAGCGGGACGCGTCCTGCCGGAGCAACGCGGTGAGAGCCGCGCCCGGTGTCGTCGTGCTCAGGAGCGCGCCCGGGCCACCACCACGACCGCCGCCGAAGCCACCGCCGGGACCGCCGGGACCACCGAACCCGCCGCCGGGACCGCGGCCGCCGAAGCCGGCCGACGGACCGGCCGACGGGATCGCTCCGCTGTGCGCCGTGGCCGCCGTCGCCAGCGTGTACGCGCCCGTACCGGACAACAACACCACCAGCGCGAACGCCGCGACCGACGACGCCGCCCAGCGGGTCAGGTGCGTGGCGAAGAACAGCGCCACCGCCGCCAGCAGGCCGCCCACCAGCACCGTCGGGGCCAGCCACGGCTGCCACGACGAGCCCAGCAGCAGGTACGCCGTCAGCGCCGTCACCGCGACGCCGCCGCTCAGCAGCCCCGAGGCCGCCGGGTGGGCGCGCAGCCGCCACAGCTGGACCGCCGCCGTGCCGGCCAGCGCCGCCACCGCCGGGGCCAGCGCCACCGTGTAGTACGGGTGGATGATGCCGCCCATGTAGCTGAACACCAGCGCCGTCACCAGCAGCCAGCCGCCCCACAGCAGCAGGGCCGCCCGGGACGCGTCCGTGCGCGGGGCCCGGCGGGTGAACCACAGCCCGGCGCCCAGCGCCAGCAGCGCCGCCGGCAACAGCCAGGCGATGCCGCCCGCCATCTCGCTGCCGAACAGCCGGGTCAGGCCGGTCGACCCCCAGCCCCGGCCGGCGCCGCCGCCGACGCTGCCCACCTCGTCGCCGGTGATGCGGCCGAAGCCGTTGTAGCCGAAGATCAATTCCCACAGCGAGTTCGCCTGCGAGCCGCCGATGTACGGCCGGTCCGCGGCCGGCCAGAGGGCCACGACCACCAGGTACCAGCCCGCGGCGACGACCGTCGCCCCGAGCGCGCCGAGCAGGTGCAGCAGCCGCTTCCCGAGCGGAACCGGGGCGGCGACGACGTAGGCGAGCGCGAAGGCGGGCAGCACCAGGAACGCCTGCAGCATCTTCGCCAGGAAGCCGAAGCCGACCGCGACGCCGGCCAGCGCGAGCCAGCGCGGGCTCGCTTTCTCGCAGGCGCGCACGACGCAGTACGCACCTGCCACCAGGAGCAGCACGAGGAGGGCGTCCGGGTTGTTGAACCGGAACATCAGCGCCGCGGCGGGCGTCAGGGCCAGCACCAGGCCGGCGACGAGCCCGGCCGCCGGGCCGGACGTGCGGCGGACGGTGGCGTGCAGCAACCAGACCGAACCCACGCCCATCAGGGCCTGCGGCACCAGGATGCTCCACGCGTTCACGCCGAACAGCCGCGCCGACAGGCTCATCACCCACAGCGCGGCCGGGGTCTTGTCGACGGTGATCGCGTTGGCCGCGTCGCTGGAGCCGAAGAACAGCGCTTTCCAGCTCTGGGACCCCGCCTGCGCGGCCGCGGAGTAGAAGGCGTTGGCCCAGCCGGAGGCGCCCAGGCCCCACAGGTAGAGCACGGCGGTGCCGAGCAGGAGGGCGGCCAAAGCGGGCCGGTGCCACGCAGGGCGGCCGGGTGCTGAAGGGGTTACAACTGTTTCGCGTGGCACGAGGGCGGCTTCTTTTCGGGGGTTCCGGGTGGCGGAGCCCCCGGCCCGGGGCGAAGCCCCGGATGTCACAGCGGTCATGAGATCAGCTTCCGGTGCCCAGCTGGGGCCGGGTTGTGCCCATGCTGTGCACGCGCTGTGCGGGCACGGCCACGGGGAGGCGCACTGCGAACTCCGTCCGCCCGGGCCGGCTGTGGACCTCGATCGAGCCGTGGTGGGCGACGACGACGGCGGAGGCGATCGCCATCCCGAGCCCGGTGCTGCCGGCGTGGCGGGAGCGCGACGAGTCGCCGCGGGCGAACCGCTCGAAGACGTCCGGGAGCAGGTCCGGTGCGATGCCGGGGCCGTCGTCGGTCACCGTGAGCACGGCGCTGTGGGTGTCCTTCGAGCGGGCCAACGCCGTCCGCACCGTGGTGCCCGGCGGGGTGTGCGTGCGGGCGTTCGCCAGCAGGTTCGCCAGCACCTGGTGCAGGCGCTGGACGTCGCCGAACACGAGCACCGGGTCCGGCGGCAGCTCGAGCAGCCACCGGTGCCCGCGCCCGGCGACCCGGGCGTCCCCGACCGCGTCGGCGACGAGCCTGGTGAGGTCGACGTCGCGCACGTCCAGGGGACGGCCCGCGTCGAGTCGGGCGAGCAGCAGCAGGTCCTCGACCAGCGCCGTCATCCGGACGGCTTCGGACTGGATCCGGCCCATCGAGTGCGCGACGTCCGGCGGCACCAGCGCGCTGCCGCGGGCGGCCAGCTCCGCGTACCCGCGGATCGCGGCCAGCGGCGTGCGCAGCTCGTGGCTGGCGTCCGCGACGAACTGCCGGACCCGGATTTCGCTTTCGTGCCGCGCTTCGAGGGCCTGGGCGACGTGGCCGAGCATCAGGTTCAGCGCGGAGCCGACCTGGCCGACCTCGGTCCGCGGGTCGGTGTCGCTCTCCGGGACGCGGATGGACAGCGCCACCTGCCCGCGGTCGAGCGGCAGCTCGGTGACGCGGCCGGCGGTGGCCGCGACGCGGTCGAGCGGGCGCAGCGTCCGGCGGACCGCGAACGCACCGAGGAAGGCCGCGCCGAGCACGCCCGCGGCGGCCACGCCGAACAGGATCAGCCCGACGGTGAGCAGGGTGTCGTCGACCGGTTTCATCGGCAGGCCGGTCACCACGACGTCGGACGTCCCGGCGACCGGCAGCGCCATCAGGCGGTACTCGCCGAGGTCGGCGAAGGACAGGGTGTGCGGCCGGCCGTCGGTGGGCACCGAAAGCATGAGGGCCTGCTGGTCCGCGCTCAGCTCGAGCCGGCCGCCGTGCTCGGAGATGCTGTCGTCGCGGACGAGCCGCCGGCCCGTGAAGGTGGCGCTGACCGTGCCGACGTTCTGCCCGAGCGGGTGCTGGCCCAGGTTCTGCGGCGGCGGCCCGCCGTCCGGCGGCCGGGCGTTGCTCGCGAAGACCAGCGAGCGGTCCGCCGCGGCCGAGAGCTGCTGGTCGATCTGGCGGGTGAGGAACAGCTCGAGCGCGAACTCGCTGACCACCCCGACGATCAGGCACACCACGGTGAGCAGCACGACCACCGAGCCGGTCAGTTTCGCGCGAAGCGAAAGGCGCCCCCGGCGGGGGCGGGACGGGATGGTTCGCGCGGCCATGGATCCAGCGTCCGTCCGCGCCGTGTGTGCGGGTTGTGTGCTGCCTGTGAGGCGGCTGTGCGGTGACCGGCCCGTCGCGGATGTCCGGTTCCTCCGGTCACAGGAACGGCTGACGGCAGGCACAGTGCGCACACAGCGAATGGCTCCACCGTGGATCGCACCGAAGGATCACGTTGAGGAGCGCCATCATGACCACACCGCAGGCACCGTCCACTCCGGACCAGACGTGGGGCGCGACGCCCGCACCGGGCCAGGCCCCGAAGCCGGGCTGGTCGCCGGGCAAGAAGATCGCGGCGGGCGCCGTCGCGGCGGCGATCGTGGCCGGCGGTGGAGCGGCGGTCTGGGCCGCTTCGTCGTCGGCGGCCACCGACACCCAGGCCGGGCCGGGCGGCATGACGGGCGGCCCCGGCGGCATGCCGGGCGGCGGCGGTCTGGGCGCGGCGCTGCACGGGGAGTACGTGTCGTCCGACGGCAACGGCGGCTACGTCACGAAGATCATGCAGACGGGCGAGGTGACGGCGCTGAGCGCGACGTCGCTGACCGCGAAGAGCGACGACGGCTTCTCGAAGACGTACACGATCACGTCGGCCCAGGCGACCGGCCTGGCGACGGGCGACACGGTCACGGTGGTGGCCACGGAGTCCGGCAGCACGGCGACGGCGACATCGGTGACGGACGGCGAATCGGGCGGCCAGGGCCAGGGCCAGGCGCCGGGCGGCGGCCGGGGAACACCGCCCTCGGGCGCCCCGACCCGGACCGGCTGAGCGCCGCCTCGGCGGTCCCGGAGGTCAGCGGCGGTCGTAGTCGACCGCGACCTCCGGGGTCGTCGCGCGGGAACGGCACGTCAGGATCCGCCCCGCCGCGACGTCGTCCTCGGTCAGCGCGTACCGGACGTCCATGTCCACCTGGCCGTGTAGCAGCGTCGCACGGCACGTGCCGCACGCGCCGCCGGTGCACGAGTACGGCACCTCGTACCCGGCCCGCAACGCCGCGTCCAGGACCGTCTCCCCGGCTTCGGCCGTGACGCACGTCGTCGTGCCGCCCAGCGTCAGCGCCACCTTCGCCGGCGTGCCCGCCGGGTCGCGCAGGGGCGCCGCGCCGCGGAAGAGTTCGAAGTGGACGTTCTCCTCCGGGACGTCCGCGTCGGCCAGGGTGCGGCGGGCCAGTTCGGTCAGGCCGCGCGGCCCGCACAGGAACCACTCGTCGACCTTCGCCGGGTGCAGCCGGTTCTGCAGCAGGGCGCGCAGCCGCGTCCCGTCGAGCCGCCCGCGCTGGTAGCGCTCGTGGGAGATGGCGAGCGCCTCGCCGACCGCGTCGAAGTGGCGCGGCCGGTGCGCGTGCAGGTCCGGGTCGCGCTCGTCGGTGCGGTAGTGGACGACGTGCAGCCGGCCGCCGAACCCGTCGGCGAGCGCGCTCAGCTCCGCGGCGAACAACGTCGTCGCGCCCGACGTGTTGACGTACAACAGCGTCGCCCGGCTGTGCGGCTCCGCGGTGAGCGTGCTGACCAGGATGGACAGCACCGGCGTGATGCCGCTGCCCGCGGCCAGCGCGACGTAGTGCGCGGTCCGCGCCGGATCCGGGGTGAGCGTGAACGCGCCGGAGGGCGGCAGGACGTCGAGGAAGTCGCCCGCGGCCAGCGTCGTGGTCGCGAAGCCGGAGAACGCCCCGCCGGCCCGCCGCTTCACCGCGATCCGCAGCTCGCCCGAGTCCGCCGGTGCGCAGATCGAATACGTCCGCCGCACGGGACGGCCGTCGACCACCGCGCGGACCGCCACGTGCTGGCCGGGCGAAAACCGGAACTCCGGCGCCAGGTGCGGCGGGACGTCGAAGGTGATCGCGACGGCGTCCGCGGTCAGCGGCCGGACCTCGCGGACCCGCAGCCGGTGGAACCGGCTGGGACCGAGCGGTGGCGGCTCCGGGCACGGCTCGTGGTCGCCGAAGTCGTCGGCCAGCCGCCGCCACGCGCGGTACTCCGCCGGGGTCAGCTCCCGGCCCCACGCCGTGATGATCGGGACGTCGCGGGCGAGGTAGGCGTCCCGGTTGTCCCGCCACGCCCGCAGGTAGCGGTAGAACGGCACGGCGGGGTGCAGGTGGTGCACCAGGTGGTAGTTCTGGAACAGCATCATCGGCGTCACCAGCCACTCCAGCCCCACCCGCACCCGCGTGGTGCCGAACTTGTCGCGCGGCTTCGCCTCGGGGAGGCCGTGGTGGGGCAGCCAGTCGAACCACCACGCCAGCACGGCCAGCCCGATCCGCTGCGGCAGCAGGTAGCCCAGCAGCAGTTCCCGGCCGTGGCCGCAGGCGATCAGGATCGCGGCCGCGACGAACGCCAGCGACAGCAGCACGATCGTCTCCGCCCGCTCCGGCGCCGGCCGGGTGCGCACGCGGGCGGTGTAGAAACGCGCGTACCAGAAGTCGATGGTGAGCCAGCGGAACGGCAGCGACCACCAGGCTCCCTGCGACGTCCACGCGTCGGGATCCGTGTGCGAGTCCGCGTTCGTGTTGCGGTGGTGTTCACTGTGGATGAACCGGAGCAGCGGGAACGACGCGTACGCCGCGACGAACGGCATCGCCAGCCGGCCGAGCACTTCGTTGACCCATGTCAGCTTTCCTGCGGCGTGGTGGGCGGATTCGTGCACCACGGTGAACATCGTGAAGGTGACGATCGCGTGCAGCGGCACTGTGAACACCGGCGGCGCGATCCCGGCCAGCAGCAGCCAGGTCGCCGTGGCCCACAGCGCGGCACCGCCGGCGAACAACAGGAGCGTCGGCACGGACAAGCGGGGCAACGGGATGCGGGGCGAGGGCACCGAGCGCGGGGCCGGCACGCCGGCCGCCGGCGCGGTCGCGGACGTCCGGGAGCCGCGCGGCGGGGTATCGACGACGGGCATCGAGCGGTCTCCTCGGTCGAGAAGCTCCTGGCGAGGCGGGAGTCACCGTAGACAACCCGCCGAGGTTTGTAAACGTTGCGCCACGCTCCGAAAAAAGGTCTGGTCCAGCGGAACGCAAGCGGCAGGTAAGCTGGCCGTGTGAAGGCCGTCACCCACCCCGCCCCGGCGCGCACCCGGGACCGGCTGCTGGACGCGGCGGCCGGCCTCATCGCCGGCGAGGGCTGGGCCGCGGTGACGATGGGCAAGCTGGCCGCGCACGTCGGCGTCAGCAGGCAGACCGTCTACAACGAACTCGGCTCCAAGGCCGAACTGGCCGAAGCGTTGGTGCTGCGCGAAACCGAGCGCTTCGCCGAGCGTGTTGGCGAGGTCGCCGCCGCCCACCCGGGCCGTCCCGTCGACGGCGTCACCGCCGCGTTCCGCCAGACCCTCGAAGCGGCCCGGGTGAACCCGCTGCTGCTGATCGCGCTCGGGTGCCCGAAGGGCGGCTCGGACGACTTCCTCCCGCTGCTGACCACCCGGCCCGAGGGCGTGCTCGAGCGCTCGGTCGACACCGTCGCGGCCCTGTTCGCCCGGTGCTACCCGGAGGCCGGGCTGACCCTTTCGGAGTGGACCGTCGCGGTCGAGGCCATCGTCCGGCTGCTGCTGTCGCACCTCGTGCAGCCCAGCGGGTCGGTGGCGCACGCGACCGGCCAGATGCGCTGGGTGATCGGCCGGATGCTGGGCGCCTGACCGCGCAGGTGGCCCCCGGCCCGGTGGCGCAGGCCACTGGCCTAGACTCGGACGTCCCGGCCTGCAGGTGAGGCGGGGCCATTTCCGCAGGATTGTCCACCACAATCGTTACCGCTCGAGGAGAAGACCTTGAAGAGCACCGTCGAGCAGCTCAGCCCGACGCGAGTCAAGATCAATGTCGAGGTGCCGTTCGACGAGCTCAAGCCGAACTTCGACCGCGCCTACCGCAAGATCGCCCAGCAGGTGCGCATCCCGGGCTTCCGGCCCGGCAAGGCGCCCGCTCGCGTCCTGGAAAGCCGGATCGGGCGTGGCCCGGTGCTCGACGAGGTCGTCAACGAGGCCATCCCGGCGAAGTACATCGAGGCCGTCCGCGAGAACGAGGTCCGCACGCTCGGCAACCCCGAGTTCGACGTGACCAAGCTCGAAGACCGCGACGTGCTCGAGTTCACCGCCGAGGTCGACGTGCGGCCGGAGATCGAGCTGCCCGACCTGGACGGCTTCGCGATCACCGTCGACGACGTCGAGCTGACCGACGCGGAGGTCGACGAGCAGCTCGACGAGCTGCGCGCCCGCTTCGGCACGCTGACCGGCGTCGAGCGCCCGGCCGAGACCGGCGACTTCGTCTCGATCGACCTGGCCGCGACCGTCGACGGCGAGGCCGTCGAGGAGGCGAGCACCACCGGGCTGTCCTACGAGATCGGCTCCGGCCAGCTCGTCGACGGCATCGACGAGGCGATCGTCGGCGCGAGCGCCGGCGAGACCAAGTCGTTCACCACCCAGCTCGTCGCCGGGGAGCACGCCGGCAAGGACGCCGAGGTGACGGTGACCGTCCAGTCGGTCAAGACGCGCGAGCTGCCCGAGGCCGACGACGAGTTCGCCCAGATGGCCAGCGAGTTCGACACGATCGAAGAGCTCAAGAACGACCTGCGCGAGCGGCTCGGCCGCGTCAAGAAGATGCAGCAGGGCGTCCAGGCCCGCGACAAGGTGCTCGACGAGCTCCTGGAGCGCACCGAGGTGCCGATCCCGGAGAAGGTGCTCGACGCCGAGATCGAGAACCGCAAGCACGACGCGATCCACCCGTTCGACCACGACGAGGCCCAGTTCGCGCAGGCCCTCGAGGCCGAGGGCCGCACGCTCGAGGAGTTCGACGCGGAGACCCGCACCGAGTCGGAGAAGGCCGTCCGCACGCAGCTGCTGCTGGACACCATCGCCGACAAGGAAGAGGTGTCGGTCAACGACGGCGAGCTCACCGAGCGGATCATCTACCAGGCCCAGCGCTTCGGGATCAGCCCGGACGAGTACGTCCAGCGCGCCCAGCAGTCGGGCCAGCTGACCGCGATCTACGCCGACGTGCGCCGCGGCAAGGCCCTCGCCTCGGTCGTCCGGAAGACGACCGTGACCGACGGCTCCGGCGCCGAGGTCGACCTTTCGGAGCTGTTCGGCAGCGACGAGGCGGCCACCGACGCGGCAACCGAAGAGACGCAGGTCACCGACGAAACGGCGAAGACTCCGGCGGAGTGAAGCTGTGAGCGAACTTGGGCGGTGTCAGGCATTCTGCACCGCCCAAGTTCGTTAGGGTCGGATACAAGATCTCAAGCATCTGAAACGACAGCGGCGGCCGTCAGCACCGGGCCGCTGCCGGCGAAAAGGCAGGCAGACGTGACGCAGCACACGCCCGAGGCGCGGACCGGCACCGCAGGGCTCACCCTCACCGACTCGGTGTTCGAGCGATTGCTCCAGGAGCGCATCGTCGTCCTCGGTTCCGAGGTCAACGACGAGATCGCCAACCGCATCACCGCGCAGCTGTTGCTGCTCGACGCCGACGACGCCGAGTCCGACATCCGCTTCTACATCAACTCGCCGGGCGGCTCGGTCACCGCCGGGTTCGCCATCTACGACACCATGCAGCTGATCCGCCCGGACGTCGCGACCTACGCGATGGGCATGGCGGCCTCGATGGGGCAGTTCCTGCTCTCTTCGGGCACGCCGGGCAAGCGCTATTCGCTGCCGCACGCGCGCATCCTGATGCACCAGCCGTCGGCCGGTGTCGGTGGCACGGCGTCGGACATCGCGATCCAGGCGGACCTGTTCAACAAGTGGAAGCGCGAACTGGCCCAGATCACCGCGGAGCAGACCGGGCAGACGGTCGAGCAGATCATCGCGGACGGCGACCGCGACCGCTGGTTCACCGCGCAGGAGGCGAAGGACTACGGGTTCGTGGACCACGTCCTCACCGCCGACATCGCCCGTCCGGGCTCCCGCTGAGCCCGAAGCACCAAGGAGACTTTCGATGAGCAACTTCAGGCTCCCGGGTGATGACTTCCGGGCTCCGAACATCCCCCAGTCGCGGTACATTCTGCCCTCCTACGTCGAGCGCACCAGCTACGGCGTCAAGGAGTCGAACCCGTACAACAAGCTGTACGAAGAGCGGGTCATCTTCCTCGGCGTGCAGGTGGACGACGCGTCGGCCAACGACGTGATGGCCCAGCTGCTGCACCTCGAGCACGAGGACCCGGACCGCGACATCCTGATCTACATCAACTCGCCGGGTGGCTCGTTCACCTCGCTGATGGCGATCTACGACACCATGCAGTTCGTCCGCCCGGACATCCAGACGTACTGCCTCGGCCAGGCCGCCTCGGCCGCCGCGGTGCTGCTGTCGGCCGGCACGCCGGGCAAGCGCTACGCGCTGCCGAACTCGCGCGTGCTGATCCACCAGCCGGCCACCGAGGGCACCTACGGCCAGGTCTCGGACCTGGAGATCCAGGCGAACGAGATCCAGCGGGTGCGGCGCCAGATGGAGGTCATCCTGGCCCACCACACCGGCAAGGACGCGGACCAGATCCGCAAGGACATCGAGCGGGACAAGATCCTGACCGCCGAAGAGGCCAAGTCGTACGGCATCATCGACGAGGTGCTGCCGTACCGTAAGGCGTCGGCTCTGTAGATCCGCCGGGCCGGTGTGTGTCGAGAAGACGACACACACCGGCATCCTGGTTTAGGGTCGTCCTCTGACGTGCTCCCGGAGCTCGTGGGTGTTCCCGCTCGCGGCATCGGACGGGTACCGTCAGTGGCAATGCGTGAGGCTCCGCTCGGTCACCCCTGACCGGGGGTCGCACCGTCGCAACACACGTCAGGCGCGGAAACCCGCGCCGGAGGGGACGAGGTCAACGGCCATGGCACGGATCGGTGACGGCGGAGACCTGCTGAAGTGTTCTTTCTGTGGGAAGAGCCAGAAGCAGGTGAAGAAGCTCATTGCCGGCCCCGGGGTCTACATCTGCGATGAGTGCATCGACCTCTGCAATGAGATCATCGAGGAGGAGCTGGCCGAAGCCGGCGACGTCAAACTCGACGAGCTGCCCAAGCCCGCCGACATCCACGAGTTCCTCGAGCAGTACATCATCGGGCAGGAAGACGCCAAGAAGACGCTCGCGGTAGCGGTCTACAACCACTACAAGCGGATCCAGGCGGACGACAAGGCCGGGCCGAAGGACTCCAAGGAGGAGTCGGTCGAGCTCGCGAAGTCGAACATCCTGATGCTCGGCCCCACCGGGTGCGGCAAGACCTACCTGGCGCAGACGCTCGCGAAGCTGCTCAACGTGCCGTTCGCCATCGCGGACGCCACGGCGCTGACCGAAGCCGGCTACGTCGGCGAAGACGTCGAAAACATCCTGCTCAAGCTCATCCAGGCGGCGGACTACGACGTCAAGCGGGCCGAGACCGGGATCATCTACATCGACGAGGTCGACAAGATCGCCCGCAAGAGCGAGAACCCCTCGATCACCCGGGACGTCTCCGGCGAGGGCGTCCAGCAGGCGCTCCTGAAGATCCTCGAGGGCACCACGGCCTCGGTCCCGCCCCAGGGCGGCCGCAAGCACCCGCACCAGGAGTTCATCCAGATCGACACGACGAACGTGCTGTTCATCGTGGCCGGTGCGTTCGCCGGGCTGGAGAAGATCATCAACGAGCGGGTCGGCAAGCGCGGCCTCGGCTTCGGCGCGGAGATCCGCACCAAGTCCGAGATCGAGGAGAGCGACGTCTTCTCGGACACCATGCCCGAGGACCTGATCAAGTTCGGGCTGATCCCGGAGTTCATCGGCCGCCTCCCGGTCGTGGCGACGGTGAACCACCTGGACAAGAACTCCCTGGTCAACATTCTCACCCAGCCCCGCAACGCCCTGGTGAAGCAGTACAAGAAGCTCTTCGAGATGGACAACGTCGAGCTCGAGTTCACCAAGACCGCGCTCGAGGCCATCGCCGACCAGGCGGTCCTGCGCGGGACCGGTGCCCGCGGGCTGCGTGCGATCATGGAAGAAGTGCTCCAGCCGGTGATGTACGACATCCCGAGCCGCGACGACGTGGCGAAGGTCGTCATCACCGAGCAGACCGTCCGGGAGAACGTGAACCCGACGATCGTCGCCCGGCAGCCGACACGGCGCGCGCGCAGCGAGCGCGGCGAGAAGTCGGCCTGACGCGCCGGGCGTCTCCGGGCCGCCCGGCCCGGAGACCCGACAGGAAAGCAGAATTACTGCTGACTCCTTCCCGGGATCGGGGGCCGCACCGGGCGGCGGCGTGCAAGCGCCCGCGCCGCCGGCCCCGGAACCCCCCGGGACCACCCCGGCCCGCCCG
>NZ_JBHVXZ010000081.1:0-45175 GCF_042881395.1 Amycolatopsis sp. NPDC058278
GGGGGCGCGGGGCCCGGGGTTGGGCCCGGGGGGGGGGGTGTTTTGCCGGGCCCGGGTTCCGGGCCCGCCCCCCCCCGCCGGCATCAGCAGCGCCGACGCCTCCGCGGCGCACGACGCGGCCGCGGGGTTCCAGGACGTCCTGGTCCGGTTCTTCGCCCAAGCCCCGGGCGCGCACGGACCGGTTTCGGTCCAGATCGCGCCGGACGCCTACGCCGTGTACGAGCTCTCGCCGGACTTCGTCGCCGGAAACCCCGACGCGGCACCAGGTGACTTTGCTTACTTCGCGATCCCCGCGCGTGCCTCAGACGGCCGGACCGCGACGCTCTGGTCGGTCCGCGGCCGGGACGGCACCTGGCAGGTCGGCAACATCGCCTCGGGTGACGTCGAGGGCGAGTACGCCCGGAAGCTGCCCGCGGGCGCCCAGCTGCTGCACGAACCGCAGGTCGACGCCTGGTACGCGGTCCGCGACGGCCGGGTCACGTCGCTGGCCGACGGCAAAGCGGTCGCCGGGTACCAGCAGACCGTCGAGGCGCGCTACGCCGACAAGCTCCCCGGCTCGGCGTACGCCCGCGACGGCGAGGCCGGCGGCTTCGACGCGACGTCCGAGGTGATGCCCCGCGGCGACGGCGGCCCGGCGCCGTCCGGCCACGACACCGGCTGGGTGCCGCTGCTGATCCTCGTCGGCGTGCTCGCGGTCAGCGGCGCCGGCTACGTGCTCCACCTGCGGCGGCACCCCGCCTGAGACGAACCGGCGGGCTCGGCGTCGATCCCCTCCACCGAGCCCGCCGGTCCACCACCGCTGTGCTGATCGGTACTGATCCGACCACAGTCACGGCCGAATGATTTCGTAGCAACGGTTGCGTGCGACCCGGGGGATCGGCCTGCTTTTGGCCGGATCAGTACTGTGACCGGCGTGGGTCGACTGGTGGTCATCGAAGGGCTCGACGGCGCGGGCAAGCGGACGCTGACCGACGGGCTGACGGCGGCGCTGGGCGCCAAGGGCGCGAGCGTGGCGTCGCTGGCGTTTCCGCGCTACGGCGAGAGCGTGCACGCGGACCTCGTCCGCGAGGCCCTGCACCGCGGGCACGGTGACCTCGCCGACTCGGTGTACGGCATGGCGATGCTCTACGCGCTGGACCGCAGTGGCGCCGCGGACCGCATCCGCGAGCTGCGGGACACCCACGACGTCGTCCTGCTCGACCGGTACGTCGCCTCCAACGCCGCGTACGCGGCCGCGCGCCTGCAGCAGGACGCGGCCGGCGAAGTCGTGAAGTGGGTGTGGGAGCTCGAGGTCGACCGCTTCGGCCTGCCCCGCCCGGACGCGCACCTGCTGCTGCGCGTCGCCCCGGCCGTAGCGGCCGAGCGCGCCGAACGCCGCGCGGAGACCGAGACCGGCCGGGAGCGCGACGCCTTCGAAACCGACGACGGCCTGCAGCGGCGGTGCGCGGCCGTCTACGACGAGCTGGCCGCGTCGGGCTGGCTCGCGCCGTGGCACGTCCTGGACGGCGTCGCGGGCGTGGACCACGAAGCGCTGGCGGCGACCCTGCTAGGGCAGTAACCGGGCCGGGTCGAACTGCGCGATCGGGTGCGCGGTGGTGCCGTCCACCACCAGGTCGGCGAGGATTTCCCCGACCACCGGGGCGAACTTGAAGCCGTGGCCGGAGAACCCGCACGCCAGCACCACCCGCTCCTCGGCCGGGTGCGGGGCGAGCACGAAGCTCTCGTCCGCCGTGTCGGTGTACATGCAGGTCGCGGCCCGGAGGAACGCGCCGGGCAGCGTCGGCAGGTGCCGCTTCACCGCGGCCGCGATCTCGTGGACCTCGTCGCCGGACACCGCCCGGTCGATGCCGTCGGGTGTGCACGTCCGGCCGCCGCCGTGGAACGCGACCTTGACGCCGTCCGCCGGCGCGTTGTGCGCCGGGAAGCCGTAGAACGTGTAGCCGTCGCCTTCCCAGAGGTAGACGGGGTGCTCCCGGAACGGCTCGATCCCGCCCGAGGGCGCGAACCAGTACTGCACCTGCCGCCGGACCGTGAAGGCGATGCCGAAGCCGCGGAGCAGCTCGCCGGCCCACGCGCCGGGGCACAGCACCAGGCGGTCGGCCGTGTAGTAGTGGTGCGACGTCCCGATGCGCACCCCGCCGGCCGTGGTGCTCCAGGTGAAGACCTTCTCCTCGTGGTGCATTTCGGCGCCGCACCGCGCGGCGAGCTGCAGGTGCGCGGCGACGCTGCCTTCGGGGGACACCAGCCCGGCACCCGGCTCGTACAGCGCGACCTCGTGCGGAGCCGGCGCCATCGTCGGGAACCGGCGCCGGATCTCCGCCGCGTCCAGGAGCTCGTGCGGGATGTCGAAGGCGCGAGCCGACGCCGTGCTGCCGGTGATCGTCCGCGACTCCGCCGTGCCGACCATGATCCCGCCGCAGCGGGTGAACAGCCGCCGCCCGCTGTCGCGCTCGAGACCGGCCCACAGTTCGTGGGCCCGCAGCAGCAGCGGCACGTACTCGGGGCCTTCGAGGTACGCCTGGCGCGTGATCCGCGAACCGCCGTGGCTCGACCCGCGGTTGTGCACCGGCGCGAACTGGTCGACGCCCAGTACCCGCTGCCCGCGCTGCGCCAGCCGGTACGCCGCGGCGCTGCCCATCCCGCCGAGGCCGACGACGATCACGTCGTAGTGCGTCATGCCACCCTCCCCGGGACCCGCGTGCCGAAGTGCCCGACCTCCACCGGTGTCCGGAACCCGCTGTATTCCACGGGAAGCCAGGCGTACGCGATGGCTTTGCCCGTGGTGTGCCCGTACCCGGCGCTGGTGACGTACCCGGCCGGGCGGCCGTCGACGTGCACCGGATCCCCGCCCGCGACGACACTTCCGGTCGTCAGCCGGGTCAGCCGACGGCTCACCGTCGCCGCCGAACGGGCCGCCAGCGCGTCGCGGCCGAGGAAGTAGCCCTTGTCCATCCGGACCGCGGAACCGAGGCCGGCCTCGTACGGGTCGTGCTCGGTCGTGAAGTCGACGCCGGGTGCCGGGACGCCGGCCTCGAGCCGCAGGCTGGTGCGGGCCCGGTGGCCGGCGACGGCCACGCCGCGGTCCCGGAGCGTGTCCCACAGGTGACGCCCGAAATCCGCCGTCGTGTGCAGTTCCCAGCCCGGTTCGCCCACTGTGGACAGTCGCAGGGCGACGACCGGGACGGTCCCGACGGAAGTCTCTTCGGCCGAAAGGTCCGTTGTGGACAGTTCCGGGAGGACTTCGCCGGCGAGCGGCCCCCACAGGCCGAGGCAGCACGTGCCGGGGGTGGTTTCGTGGATCTGCACCGTGCCGTCGCGCGGGAGATGCCGTCGCAGCCAAGCGAAATCGAGCCGCCCGCCGGCGCCGACGTGGAACCGCTCGTCGCCGAGGCGGGCCACGGTCAGGCAGCCGCGTACGCCGCCGTCCTCGCCGAGCAGCAGCGTTTCCGTCACGGTGCTTGGCGCTTTCGCGAGGTCGCTCGTCGTCATGGCCTGCAGGAACGGCAGCGCGCCGGGGCCGGTGACGGCCAGCCGCGGCTCGGACGTCAGGTCGAACATCGCGACGCGCTCGCGGGTGACCGTCGCTTCGGCGGCCACCTCGGCCGAATACCGCTCCGGCCGCGCCCAGCCGTCCGCGGAGCCGAAGTGCGCACCCAGCGCGATCTGCCGTTCGTGGAAGGGGCCGGCGCGGACCGGCTCCGGAGAAAACCGGGAGAACCGGGAGAACCGGGCGAGGTCGCAGCCGTGCAGGGCCAGCGACGGCTGCCCGTCGACGAGCCAGCGCGCCAGTTCGCGCGCGACACCGGCGGAGTGCTCGGGCCGGACGGCTCCGGCGATCCAGAAACCGTCGATGTCCGGGTGCTCGCCCAGCAGCGGCCGTCCGTCCGGGGTGCCGGGAAGCGTCACCGTCGTGGTGGTTTCGACGTCGGCGTCGCGGAGTGCAGGCAGCAGATCGGCGACGACGGCCACCCCGGCGCCGAGCCGGTCGACGTGCTCGCGGACGTACATCCCGGTGTCGAGGTGGCGCAGCACGGGCTTGCCCGCCTGCACGTGTTCGTCGTTGTGCCCGGCCAGTTCCGGCAGTGGTGACGTCAGCAGGTACTCGTGGGCCACGGGCACCTGCGGCACGTCCAGGCCGGCGAATTCGCCGGCGCACGACACGACGACGTCGGCACGGAACCGCGCGGCCGCGGTGACGACGCCGGTGACGCGGCCCCCGCTGCGCTCGATCGCCGTGACCTCCTCGGCGGCGAACCGGGCTCCGCGGGCTTTGGCCCGCCGGGCCTGGGCTTCGGCCGCGCGTGGCGCGTGCAGCAGGCCGTCGCCGGGGACGTGGAAGCCGCCGAGGACCCGGGCTTCGTCGAGCAGCGGGTGCAGGTCGGCGCACTCGCGGGGCGTGCGCAGGTAGCCGCGCACGCCCCACGACGTCGCCCAGCCGTGGTGCTGCTTCAGGTCCTCGAGCCGCTCCGGCGACGTCGCGACTTCGAGGCTGCCCACCGGGTTGAAGCACCACTGGCCGTCGAGCCCGCTGTACTTCTCGACGGTGTACTGGGCGAACGCCGTCAGCGTGCGGTCGGCGTGGGTGCGGAACACCAGGCCCGGGTGGTCGTCCGCGTCGGCGCCCAGGACGGTGACGTCGGTCCAGCCGCGGTCGGTCAGCTCGTCGGCCAGCGCGCAGCCGAGCAGGCCGGCGCCGACGACGACCACCCGGGGCCGTGCTGCCATTCGCGGATCCCTCCGGGCGAGGTTGCGTCTTCGGCAACAACGTGCGTCATGCGCGACGCAGTGTCAAGCACCCGAAACGGTGTCCCCTCAGGCGCGGGCGAACTCCATGATCCAGTTGCTCTCCCAGGTCTTGCCGCCGTCGGTGGAGAACTCCTGCTCCCACTGCGGGGAGGTGGTGGTCGTGCGTGTCCAGGCGTAGTGGACCTTGATCGGGGCGCCTTCGTGGGTGTCGTCGCCGTAGAAGTCGCCCCGATCACCGGTGAAGGTGCCCACCACCGGCGGGGTCAGCAGTCCGGTGCGGCTGCTGGCCCAGTGCAGCGACCATTCTTCGCGCTCGACGTCGAAGAGCCGGAGGGTGCAGCCGCGGAAGCCGAGGGTCGGGAAGACGATCTCGTCCATGTTGCCGCCGCCCTCGAAGAGGGACCAGCAGGTCGTCGTGCCGGGGAAGACGGTCCAGTCGTCGCTGCCGGTGAGCGGCTTGGCCAGCCGCCGGTTCGTGACGGTCCAGGAGCCGATCAAGAAGTCGAAGTCGTTCATGCCGGCGATCCTGAAGGGCTACCACTGACATCTTCTGTCAGTGGCTGCTGGCAGACTTCGCCGGGTGCGCGCGAGCCGGCTGGTGTCCCTGCTGCTGTTGCTGCAGAACCGGGGGAGGATGAGCGCCGCCCGGCTGGCGGCGGAGCTCGGCGTGACCGCGCGGACCGTGTACCGGGACGTCGAAGCGCTCGCCGCCGCCGGCGTCCCGATCTACGCCGAAGGCGGTCCGAACGGCGGCTACCAGCTGATGGACGGCTACCGGACCCGGCTGACCGGGCTGACCGAAGGCGAAGCGGGGTCCCTGTTCCTCACCGGGCTGCCGCAACCGGCCGCCGAGCTGGGGCTGGGTGCCCAAGTGGCCGCCGCCGAGCTCAAGCTGATGGCCGCGCTGCCGACGCCGTACCGCGACGCGTCGGTGCGGATCCGGCAGCGGTTCCACCTCGACGCGCCCGGCTGGTACCGCGAAGCGGATCCGGTGCCGCAGCTGCTCGCGGCCGCGGAAGCGCTGTGGCAGGACCGGGTCGTCGAGGTCCGGTACCGCCGCTGGTCGCCCACGCCCGGTGTCGTGACGCGGCGGCTGCACCCGCTCGGCCTGGTCCTCAAGGCCGGCGTCTGGTACCTCGTCGCCGGGCCCGAGCCGCGGACCTACCGCGTCGGCAACATCGAGAAGTTCCGGGCGCTCGACGAGCACTTCACCCGGCCGGCCGGCTTCGACCTGGCGGATTTCTGGCGCGCGCACGTCGAACGGTACGAGGAGAGCGAAGCGGGGGAGACCGCCGTCGTGCGCCTGTCGCCCGCCGGGATCGCCGCCCTGCCGGACATCCTCGGCCCGCGAGCGGCGCGGCTCGCGGGGCGCACGCTCGAACCCGCGGACGCCGAAGGCTGGCAGCGTGCGGAAGTCCCGCTGGAAAGCGTGCCCCACGCGGCCGCCGGGCTGCTGCGGCTCGGCGCGGACGCACAGGTGCTGGCGCCCGCGGAACTGGTGGCACACATGGGAACCACGATCCGCGCGATGGCGCGGCTGTACCCGGGTCCGGAACCCGGCTAGTCCCGGAAATAGCCCAGCTGCGCGGAAAGTTCCTCCGCCGCCTCGGTCATCGGCTTCACGATCTGCTTCACGCGCTGCTTCGAGAGCCGGTACGACGGCCCGGAAGCGCTCATCGCGGCGACGACGTCCCCGCCCGGGCCGTGGATCGGCACGGCGACGGCGTGCATGCCGAGTTCGAGTTCTTCGTAGCAGACGGCGTAACCGTCTTCGAGGACCCGTTCCAGCTCGGTCATCAGCTCGTCCGGCTCGACCGTCGTGCGCGGGGTGTACTGCTCCAGCTTCCGCTTCAGCACCCGCTTGCGCTCGGCTTCGCCCATGTACGCCAGGAGGACCTTGCCGCTCGAGGTCGCGTGCAGCGGCGTCCGCTGGCCCGTCCAGTTCTGCGTGGTGATCGCGGCCGAGCCGCGGGCCTGGCTGATGTTGATGGCGACGCCGTCGTCGGCGATGGCGATGTTCACCGTCTCGCCCAGCTCCTCGGCCAGTGCCAGGCAGCTGGCCCGGCCCAGTTTCGCGAGGTCCATGCGCCCGGTCGCGGCACCGGCCAGCCGGACGATGCCGAAGCCGATCGCGTACTTCCCGCGTTCGCCGAGCTGCTCGACCAGGCCTCTGGTCTCCAGGACGCTGAGCAGGCGCGACGCCGTCGACTTGTGGACGCCCAGCTCGCCCGCGATCTCGGTGATGCCGGTTTCGCCGTTGCGCGCGAGCAGTTCCAGCACGCTGATGGCCCGGTCGACCGATTGCACCTGGCTCTGAGTTGCGTTGCCCGAGTCCTGGTTTCGCATGGCGCAACAGTATCCGTTTTGCGGGGTTCCTATCCGCTGAGTGGGCGAATCTCTTGACGAGGGCGTACCCGACGCCGGATTGTTGCGCAAAGGGCGCATCGTCGCGTAATGCGCAACTTTCACCTACCGTCCCGGCATCCTGCCAGTCGTTCTCCGGAGGCCCTGATGATCCGAGCCTGCGCCGTCGCCGACCTGCCCCCGGGCGAGGCCCTCCGTCTCGACGGTCCCGCTCCGATCGCGGTGTTCCACACCGAGGACGGCTTCTTCGCCGTCGACGACACCTGCACGCACCAGGACGCTTCGCTCGCCGACGGCTGGCTGGAAGGCTGCTTCGTCGAGTGCCCGTTGCACGCCGCGCAGTTCGACCTGCGCACCGGCGCGCCCGCCTGCCTGCCGGCGAAGGACCCCGTGCGGACCCACCGCGTGGTCGTCAGCGACGGCGTCGTGTACGTCGACGCGCCCGTGCCGGCCGTTCCCTGAGCCCCCCTCACAGGTCCGTGGAGGCCGCACCGGGGTTCCGGCGCGGCCTCCACGGGCCGTCCAAAGCGGCCGGTACCGGCACCCGGATGGAGCAGGCAGTCCCGGCGATCTTGATCTTTCTGGTGGTCAAACACGCGGGTCGTGCGTGCGGGCGCCGGAACTAGTGCGAATATGTGGACATGAAGGCACGTGTTCTCGTGGTCGACGACGACCCCGCCCTCGCGGAGATGCTCACCATCGTGCTCCGTGGGGAGGGGTTCGACACGGCGGTGGTCGCCGACGGCTCACGCGCGCTGCCCGCGCTGCGTGAGCTGAAGCCCGACCTCGTCCTGCTCGACCTGATGCTGCCCGGGATGAACGGGATCGACGTCTGCAAGGCGATCCGCGCCGAGTCCGGGGTGCCGATCGTCATGCTCACCGCCAAGAGCGACACCGTCGACATCGTCCTCGGCCTGGAGTCCGGCGCCGACGACTACGTCGTCAAGCCGTTCAAGCCGAAGGAGCTGGTCGCGCGTGTCCGGGCCCGCATGCGCCGCACCGAGGCCGAGCCGGCGGAATCGCTCACCATCGGCGACCTGGCGATCGACGTGCCGGGCCACGAGGTCACGCGCGAAGGCAAGGCCATCCCGCTGACCCCGCTGGAGTTCGACCTGCTGGTGGCCCTGGCCCGCAAGCCGCGCCAGGTGTTCACCCGCGAGGTGCTGCTCGAGCAGGTGTGGGGCTACCGCCACGCGGCCGACACCCGGCTGGTGAACGTGCACGTCCAGCGGCTGCGCTCGAAGGTGGAGAAGGACCCGGAACACCCCGAGGTGGTGTTGACCGTTCGCGGCGTCGGGTACAAGGCCGGCCCGCCGTGATGAGTCGATGACTCTCGCGACCGGCCGACGGCTTCCTGCCTCCGCGCGTTCGACGGCACGCCTCCTGCGGCGTGTCGTCGTTTTCGCGCGCCGCCGTGCGGTCGCGTTCAACGAGCTGTGGAAGCACTCGCTGCAGTTCCGCGTCACCGTGTCGACGCTCGCGCTGTCCTCCGCCGTGGTCTTCGTGCTCGGCATGGTCCTGCAGAACCAGATCACCGAACGGCTGCTGGACACCAAGCGCACGGCGGCGGTCGCGCAGACCCGCGCGGCGGCGGACACGGCCGCCGGCGAGCTCGTCGGCCTCGGCTCCGAGAACGTCGAGGCGCTGAACAACCGGCTCGAGAACGCGCTGAAGAAGATCGCGATCACGCCGACCAGCCAGGACGCGGCCGGGTCGGCGGCGGGGACGTTCGTCCCGGTGCTCGCCAGCGGCGGCCACGACCAGTCCACCGCCAACCCGTCGTCCGCGGGGCCGTTCGAGAACGTGCCGCCGCGGCTGCGCCAGTTCGTCGAAGCCGACCAAATGAGCTTCCTCGAGCACACCGTCCCCGAGGCCGGGGGCGGGCGCACGACGTACCTGATCGTCGGCACGCCGTTGAGCACCGTGGCCGTCCCGCTGCAGCTGTACCTGCTGTTCCCGTTGACGACCGAGCAGAACACCGTCTCCACGGTGCAGAACACGCTGCTGGTCGGCGGGCTCGTGCTGCTGCTCCTGCTGGCGGGCATCACGAACCTGGTGACGCGGCAGGTGGTCCGCCCGGTCAGGCAGGCCGCCGCGGCGGCCGAGCAGTTCGCCGGCGGCGACCTCGACCAGCGGCTCGCCGTGCTCGGCGAAGACGACCTGGCGAAGCTCGCGGTGTCCTACAACGGGATGGCCGCGAGCATCCAGCGCCAGATCCGGCAGCTCGAGGAGTTCGGCGGCCTGCAGCGCCGGTTCACCTCCGACGTCTCGCACGAGCTGCGCACCCCGCTGACCACCGTCCGGATGGCCGCCGACGTGCTGCACGCGTCGCGCGAGCAGTTCCCGGCCGGCCTCGCGCGCTCGACGGAACTGCTGGTCGACGAGCTCGACCGGTTCGAGGCGCTGCTCGGCGACCTGCTGGAGATCAGCAGGCTCGACGCCGGCGTGGAGGAGCTGGCCGCGGAGTTCATCGACGTCCGCCCGATCGCCACCCGTGCGGTCGAGCAGGTCCGGGTCATCGCCGGCAACGCGGGCAGCTCGGTCGAGCTCGTGCTGCCCGGGGAAGAGGTGATCGCCGAGGTCGACGCCCGGCGCGTCGAGCGGATCCTGCGCAACCTGCTCGCCAACGCCGTCGACCACAGCGAGGGCAAGCCGGTGGTGCTGACGGTCGGGGCGAACGACACCGCCGTCGCCATCACGGTCCGGGACCACGGCGTCGGCCTGCGGCCCGGTGAAGCGGACCTGGTGTTCAACCGGTTCTGGCGCGCCGACCCGTCGCGCAACCGGCGCACCGGCGGGACGGGGCTGGGCCTGGCGATCAGCCAGGAGGACGCGCGCCTGCACGGCGGCGAGCTCGACGCGTGGGGCGAGCCCGGCAACGGCGCTTGCTTCCGGCTCCTGCTGCCGCGTCAGCAGGACGTGCCCGCCGGGGACTCGCCGCTGGTCCTGCCGCCGCCCGACCGGTTCGCCACCGAGGTGCCGCTCGGCGTCATCGACGTCACGCCGGCGCCGGAGGCGATCTTCGCCGAACGTGAGGGAATCGGTCAGTGAAACCACACGCTCTCCGGCGAACCGGGGCGAAGCTCCTGCTTTCGGTCCTGTGCGCGGTGCTGCTCGCGGGCTGCGCCAACGTGCCGCTGGAATCGCAGCCCCAGGTGGTGTCCGGCGAGCGGCAGGGCCAGGGCTCCGGTGACGTGGTGCCGGAGCCGCCGCCGGGCATCGACCCGCTGTCGCTGGTCCGCGCCTTCGTGGGGGCGACGCTCAAGCCGGGGCAGAACAACGCCGCCGCCCGGGCGTACCTGGACGAGCAGAGCCGGGCGAACTGGCGGCCGAGCCGCAGCCTGACGATCATCCAGGACACCTTCGGCACGGTCTACGACACCGGCCCGCCGCCGGACCCGAACACGCAGGTCGTCAACGTCCGCGGCATCGACATCGGCACGCTGGACCAGAACAGCGCGTTCGTGCCGGACTACAGCCTGGCGATGCTGCAGGTGAAGGTGCGCAAGCAGGCGAACGGCCAGTGGCGGATCGTCGACCCGCCGCCCGACCTGTACGCGACCGAGTCCGACTTCAGCGAGAACTACACACCGGTGCCGGTGAGCTTCTACTCGGAGTCGTCGGCCACCTTCGTCCCCGATCGGCGGTACGTCCTCGCGAAGCCGCAGTCGGGGCTGCCGGGCCGGGTGATGGACCTGCTGGTCAGCGGGCCGTCGAAGAGCCTGGCCGGCGCGGTGAAGAACCTGCTCGGCGAACCCATCGAGATCGACACGAACGTCAAGAGCCTCGACGACGGGACGCTGGTGGTACCGCTGACCGGGCTCTCGGGGGTGCCCGACGACATCCGGAACCTGATCGCGGCGCAGATCGTGCTGTCCCTGCAGTACGTCACATCGGCCCGGATCCGCATCCTCGGCGACGGCGCCCCGCTCGTGCCGAACCACCCGGACTGGCGGCAGAACGACCTGCCCGCGTACGGCGCGTCGCTGTCGATCAGCTTGCAGCTGCCGGGCTTGATGACGGTCGGCGGCCGGGTCCGTTCCCTCGGTGACGGCGCCCCGGTGCCGGGCCCGGCCGGCAACGGCGGGTACGACGTCGTGAGCGCGGCCCAGTCGATCGACGGCAAGCGCCTGGCGGTGGTGGAGCGCAGCGGCGGCGGCGTGCGCCTGCGGATCGGCGACCTCGGCCGCGATCTGGCGCTGACCACCCTCGGTGGCAGCTCCCTGACCCGCCCGACGTGGCGCCCCGGCACCGGCGAGCTGTGGACGGTGGTCGACGGGCCGTCGGTGGGCCGGATGGTGCTCGACCAGAACGGCCAGTGGACGGCGCTGAGCGTCAACGCCACCGACCTGACCCAGCAGGGCGACCTCACGGAACTCCGGTTTTCCCGCGACGGCGCCCGCGTCGCGGCGGTGATCAAGGGTGAGCTGTGGGTGGCCTCGGTGGTCGCCAACGGCGACTCGGTGTCGCTGCGCGAACCGCGCCACCTCCAGCCGCACGACCTCGAGGACGTCGTCGACGTCGACTGGGTCGCCCCGGACAGCCTGGTGGCGGTGACGAAGTCGCCGTCCCAGCCGGTGGTCAAGGTGACGGTCGACGGCCAGCGCCTGGACGCGTTCAACAGCAGCAACCTGACCCCGACGGTCCACGGCGTGACGGCGGCCCCCGGCCGCCAGATCGTGGTCGCGGACGCGAACGGCCTGTGGACGGCGTCGGTGCTGGGCGAGGTGTGGCGCCCGCAAAGCCACACGATGAAGGACGCGGACCCCTTCTACCCGGGCTGATCTTTTTCACTCGGGCGGGTGACGTCCGGGCGTTCGAAACTGTCGGTGCCGGTCGTGACACTGTCGGTGTGCTGAAGAGACTGCTCGATCTGCTGATCCCCAGCCGCTGCGCCGCGTGCGGAGCCCGCGGCGAGCCGTGTTGCGCCGGGTGCGAGCGCGTGTGGGGCGCGGCTCGGGAGGTGGTGCGAGGGCCCACGGCGGGGTTGGTGCGGGTGTTCGCACTGGCCAGGTACCACGGGGTGGGCCGGAGGTTGCTGATCGCGTACAAGGAGCGCGGCCGCCGTGACCTGGCGCCTTCGTTGGGGCGGGCGGTGGCGGAGGCGCTGGTGGCGCTGCCGTTGAAGCAGGCTGCGATCGGCGGGCCGGGTGGGGTGTTGGCTGGGTCTGGGTCTGGGTCTGGGTCTGGGTCTGGGTCTGGCGGAGCTTCGGCCCGAGTGAAAGCAGGTCCGGCTGGGGTGGGTGGGGTTTCGGCTGGTTCCGGCGGAGCTTCGAGCCGGGCGGGTGCTCGTCCGGCCGCGTCCAGCGCAGCTTCGCCCCGGCCGGCTGCCGGTCCTGGCCTACCGACCGGCGCTCATCCTGCTCCGGCGCATCCCCCAGACGGGTCCGATCCCACCCCGGGACGTGCCGCACCCCCGACCCCGGCAAGCCCCTCGGCCCGGGCGATCTGCCTGGTCCCGGCCCCGAGCCGCCCGTCGGCGGCGCGGGTGCGCGGTGGCCCGCACGTGGAGCGACTGGCCCACGCGGCGGCGAGCGTCCTCGCGGCGCGGGGCATCGAAGTCGTCGTTGCCCCGGCGTTGGAGCTGGCGGGCGCGGCCCGCGACGCGGTCGGCTTGAGCCGTGAGCAGCGCATGGCCAACCTGGCCGGCCGCCTGAGGTTCCGTGAGGCCGGGCGGCCGCCGCCGGGATTGAGCATCGTGGTCCTGGACGACGTGATCACCACCGGTGCCACCGCGGCGGCCTGCACCAGAGCCCTTGCGGCGGCGGGATTCACGGTCTCCGCCGTCCTGACCCTCCTGGCCGCCGGCTGAACCGGCCGGGCTCGCCGCCGCGCGCTGGAAACCGATCCATGGGCACCACTGTGGACCTTCCCCGGGAAGTGCGCAGACCGGGCCACCAAACCCGCAACACACGACGAACCATCGTGGTACCGGTTCCGCCGCTCACCCCGATCAAACGCCCCCGGCCCGCTCAGCAACCAACTTCTCCCCAGCTCAAGCCGCAAAAAAGTCCGACCGGGAACCACTTCTCGCGCCCGGGTGAACCTGATGTCACCTATCCGAGTGACAACTGCCGGGAACGCGAGCGGACCGGCGCCCGTTGTCCGGGCATGAGGGTGTCGATCACGATCACTCGGCCGCCGCACCACTCCACCGGAGTGGCGGCTGCGGGAGACCGGGCTGTCACCCTCGGCGTCCACCAGCAGGCAGCGGTGCGCCGTCCGTGTGAAAGCACGGTCACCGCGCCGCGTCCGACCAGCGGGTGTTTTGTGGTGCCCACTCCGCGATCACTGCGCGGGGTGACCGGGTCCCACCCCCTGACATCCCCCGGCTCGGGGGCTGTTGTAACGGGCGTGAGGAAGCTAACGTGCTCCGCAATCAGCAATCCCCGCAGGCAGGGAGGTGACGAGCCCATGTCCCTGGCGCCGGAGGTGCGCTGAGTCCGCGCTCGGTCACCGGAACGAGACGTCGTCCACCGTTTCCGAGTTCCTTCTCAGCCCGCGATCCGGGCTCACGTCCCCGCAATACCGGCGCCGTGTGTGAACACATCAGCTCGCAGTCATCTCAGCGAGGGAGGTCGTGTATGGACATCGTCGTTAAGGGCCGTAACGTGGAGGTGCCCGACCACTATCGGGCGCTTGTCAGCGAAAAGCTGGCCCGCCTCGAGCGCTACGACAGGAAAGTCATCCGGTACGACGTGGAACTGTTCCACGAACCGAACCGGCGCCAGGCCAAGAGTTGCCAGCGCGTCGAAATCACCGGAAAGGGGCGGGGCCCGGCCGTACGCGCTGAAGCGTGTGCCGCCGACTTCTACGCGGCGCTCGATTCCGCAGTCACCAAGCTGGAAAACCGGCTGCGGAGGACACACGACCGGCGGCGCGTGCACTACGGCCGCAGCCGCCCGGAATCGGTCGCCGAAGCGACCTCGGCACTGCCGGGTGGTGGATCCCCGGCCGCAGCCAGTCCCGCCGCGCGTACCGCGGTGTTGGACGCACCCGAAGCCGAGCCGCAGACGAACGGCTTCGCGAGTGCCGAAGAATTCCACCTGCCCCAGCAGCAGAGCTGGGCCGACGATGACCTGGGCCACCAGCCCGGCCGCGTCGTTCGCGAGAAGCAGCACACCGCCGAACCCATGACGGTGGACCAGGCTCTCTACGAGATGGAGCTGGTCGGCCACGACTTCTACCTCTTCAACGACTCCGAAGCGGGCCGGCCCAGCGTGGTCTACCGGCGGAAAGGCTTCGACTACGGCGTGATCCGGCTCGGCTGAGCCGAGCCCGAGGGAGGTCTTGACGGAGGGTCCGCACGCGCTCGCGTGCGGGCCCTCCGCATGTCAGGACGTACGGCGTGTGCACACGACGGCCACCGTTCCCTACGATGGGGGTGGGAAGGTGGCGCCGAACACGGCCGCCACCGCGGGAGAACCTGCCCGGGACCGGCCTGGGCGTGCTCATATTCAGCTAGTGAGGTCGACCGGATGGTGCTGAACCGCCTGCTCCGCGCGGGTGAGGGCAAGATGGTGAAGCGGCTGCGCAACATCGCCGATCACATCAACACCCTCGAAGACGACGTCAAGGACCTGACCGACGCCGAGCTGCGGGCCAAGACCGAGGAGTTCCGCAAGCGGAACGGCGACGGGGAATCCCTCGACGACCTGCTCCCGGAGGCCTTCGCGGTCGTCCGGGAGGCGGCCAAGCGGGTGCTGGGCCAGCGTCACTTCGACGTCCAGCTGATGGGCGGCGCGGCGCTGCACCTCGGCCAGGTCGCCGAAATGAAGACCGGCGAGGGCAAGACGCTCACCTGCGTCCTCCCCGCCTACCTCAACGCCATCCCCGGCAAGGGCGTCCACGTCGTCACGACGAACGACTACCTGGCCAAGCGTGACTCGGAGTGGATGGGCCGCATCCACCGCTTCCTCGGCCTCGAGGTCGGCGTCATCCTCTCGGAGCAGCAGCCGGAGGTGCGGCGCTCCCAGTACAACGCCGACATCACCTACGGCACGAACAACGAGTTCGGCTTCGACTACCTGCGCGACAACATGGCGTGGAGCCTGGACGACTGCGTCCAGCGCGGCCACTACTACGCCATCGTCGACGAGGTGGACTCGATCCTCATCGACGAGGCCCGGACGCCGCTGATCATCTCCGGCCCGGCCGACCAGTCGTCGCGCTGGTACGTCGAGTTCGCGCGGCTCGCCCCGCTGATGCAGGGCATCGACACCACCACGATGGGCTCGCGCGAGCGCGTCGAGAAGACGAACCTGATCAACTCGAAGTACCACTACGAGGTCGACCAGCGGAAGCGGACCGTCGCGGTCACCGAGAAGGGCGTCCGGTTCGTCGAGGACCAGCTCGGCATCGAAAACCTGTACGAGGCCGCCAACACCCCGCTGGTCGGGTACCTGAACAACGCGCTCAAGGTCCAGGAGCTCTTCCACCGCGACAAGGACTACATCGTCCGCAACGGCGAAGTCATGATCGTGGACGAGTTCACCGGCCGGGTGCTGCACGGCCGCCGCTACAACGAGGGTATGCACCAGGCGATCGAGGCCAAGGAAAAGGTCGAGATCAAGGCCGAGAACCAGACCCTCGCCACGATCACGCTGCAGAACTACTTCCGCCTCTACGGCAAGCTCGCCGGGATGACCGGTACGGCCGAGACCGAGGCCGCCGAGTTCCACCAGACCTACAAGCTGGGTGTGGTGCCGATCCCGACGAACCGCCCGATGGTCCGCCAGGACCAGCCGGACCTGATCTACAAGACCGAGGAAGCGAAGTACGAGGCGGTCGCCGAGGACATCGCCGAGCGGTTCGAAAAGGGCCAGCCGGTGCTGGTCGGCACCACGAGCGTCGAGAAGTCCGAGCGGCTGTCGAAGCTGCTGGTCAAGCTGAGCGTGCCGCACGAGGTGCTGAACGCGAAGCACCACGACCGGGAGGCGCTGATCGTCGCGCGCGCCGGCCAGAAGGGCGCCGTCACGGTCGCCACGAACATGGCCGGTCGCGGTACCGACATCGTGCTGGGCGGCAACCCCGACCTCATCGCCGACCAGGTGCTGCGCGAGCGCGGCCTGGACCCGGTCGAGCACTCCGAGGAGTACGAGGCCGCGTGGCCGGAGGTCCTGGAGCAGGTCAAGGCCGAGTCCAAGGCCGAGGCCGAGGAGGTCCGCGAGGCGGGCGGGCTGTACGTGCTGGGCACCGAGCGGCACGAGTCGCGCCGCATCGACAACCAGCTCCGCGGCCGTTCCGGCCGGCAGGGCGACCCGGGCGAGTCCCGCTTCTACCTGTCGCTCGGTGACGAGCTCATGCGCCGCTTCAACGCGACGATGGTCGAGCGCGTCATGACGACCATGCGCCTGCCCGACGACGTGCCGATCGAGCACAAGATGGTCTCCAAGGCCATCAAGAGCGCGCAGACCCAGGTCGAGCAGATCAACATGGAGCAGCGCAAGGACGTCCTCAAGTACGACGAGGTCATGAACGAGCAGCGCAAGGTGATCTACGCCGAGCGCCACCGCGTGCTGGCCGGCGAGAACCTGCGCGACCAGATCGAGGGCATGCTCGTCGACGTCGTCAACGCCTATGTGGACGGTGCGACGGCCAACGGCTACGCCGAGGACTGGGACCACGAGAAGCTGTGGACGGCGCTGAAGACGCTGTACCCGGTGAGCATCGAGTGGGACGACCTCATGGAGGACGGCGACCTCGACGAGAGCTCCCTGCGCGAGGCGCTGGTCCAGGACGCCCGCAACGCCTACGACAAGCGCGAAGCGGAGATCAACGCGCTCGTCGGCCCCGAGGGCATGCGGACCCTGGAGCACCAGGTGATGCTGACGGTCCTCGACCGCAAGTGGCGCGAGCACCTCTACGAGATGGACTACCTCAAGCAGGGCATCGGCATGCGGGCGCTCGCCCAGCGCGACCCGCTGATCGAGTACCAGCGCGAGGGCTTCGACATGTTCCGCGCGATGCTCGACTCGCTGAAGGAGGAGGCCGTCGGCTTCCTGTTCAACCTGCAGGTCGAGCGCGCCGAGGCACCGCCGGCCGAGGAGGCCGCGGCGCTGCCGACGGGCGTCCCCACCGGCAACGGCCAAGCGGCGGAGGGCCGGCACGCGCGTCCGGCGCCGCCGCAGCCGCCGACGACCGACACCGAGTCCGTCCCGGCCGCCCTGCGCGGCAAGGGCCTCGGCGGCGGTGGCCAGCAGTCGGGCATGACGCTGTCCGGCCCGGGCGAGGACGGCGAGGTCGAGTCCCACGCCGACGGCGAGGCGCAGGCCGCGGGCGGTGGCGGTGGCGGTACCCGCCGGGACCGTCGCGCTGCCCAGCGTGACGCCGCCAAGAAGGGCAAGAAGGGCCCGCGTCGCTGACACGGGTGTGACCGGGGCGCGCGGCTGGTCCGCGCGCCCCGGTGTCATGAATGGGGGTGGCTTGGTGACTTCGGCGGATCCGCAGGAGTTCTTCGCGTTGTTCGCGGCCGAGCGGCGGCCGGACCCGTACCCGGCGTACCGGCGGTGGCGTGAGCGGTGGCCGGTCGCGGCCCTGAACGAGCGGCTGTTCGTGGTGAGCGGCCTCGCCGAGGCGACGCAGGTGCTGCGCGACCCGGCGTTCGGGCACCCCGAGCCCGAGTACCTGGATCCGGCGGACCGCCTCCCGGACCAGCCGGTCGACGAATCAGGACGCGTGGTCCGGGCGTTCCTCTCGCTGAACCCGCCGGACCACACGCGCCTGCGGCGGCTGGTGGCGAAGGCGTTCACGCCGCGGATGGTCGAGCAGCTCACGCCGCGCATCGAGGAGATCACGGCAGCGCTCATCGACGGCGCGCCGGCGGAGTTCGACGTGATGACAGCGCTCGCGAAGCCGTTGCCGGTCGAGGTGATCGCGGAACTCCTCGGCGTACCGCTGGACGACCGCGAGCGTTTCGCGGAGTGGTCGCACGCGATGGCGCGGGCGCTGGACCCGCCGTTCCTGCAGCGCCCGGAGACGTTCGAACCGGCGGTCAAGGCACGCCAGTCGTTCGTGGGCTACTTCCGCGAGCTGGCGGCCCGGCGACGGCGCGAGCCGGGTGACGACCTGTTGTCGGCCCTGGTCGCGGTGTCCGACGCGGGCGACGTGCTCAGCGAGGGCGAGCTGCTGGTGACGCTCACGCTCCTGCTGATCGCCGGCCACGAGACGACGACCAACCTGATCGGCAACGGAGTCCTGGCGTTGCTGCGCGGCCCGGACGGCCTCAAGCCGCTGGGCACGGACGGCGAGAACGCGGCGCGGGTGGTGGAGGAGGTGCTGCGCTACGACTCACCGGTCCAGCTGACGGCCCGCACGGCCCTGCGCGACACGGAGCTGGGTGGGCTGGCGGTACCGGCGGACAGCCAGCTGATCATCGTGCTCGGCGCGGCCAACCGCGACCCCGCAACGGGCCCGTCCCCGGAATCCTTCGACCCGGCGCGGGAGCCGGGCCGCCAGTTGGCGTTCGGCCAGGGCATCCACTTCTGCTTGGGAGCGCCATTGGCGAGGTTGGAGGCCCGCATCGCATTCCGCGAACTGGCCCGCCGCCGCCCGGACCTGGCATTGGCGGGCACGCCGGAGTGGAACCCGACGACCACTTTGCGTGGCTTGTCGGCCCTTTCGGTGGCGAGCGGCGGTTAGCTTCCGGCGCGACGCGGACCGCGCCGCGCCGGCCGCCCGTGACGACAACGTCGGCCCAGCGAACCGCGCCGCTCGGAGCGGCGCGGCTCCCCGTGGGCGGTGGCGGTTGATGTGACGCGCCCCCGCAAGCCGCCGGCCGCCGGGGAGCGGGCAACCAAGACCCCCGCCTCGCTTCGCCGCCTTTCAGCCGGTGGTGAGCGGCCCCCACCTCCCCGTCTCACGCTGCCCGCCGGATCGGGTTGGCCGGCTGCTGGGGTTTCAACAGCGCGAACCGCACGCACCGCCAGCCCGTCGGGGTGCGGGTGAAGCGGGCCGCCAGTGCGAACGACCGGCCGTCCGCCTCCACGCGCGCGCACGCCTCGACCACCTCCGGTGCCGGGGTGCACGTGTGGATCGTCTGCGTCCGGTGCCGTGGCCTCGTCCGGCGTGGCCCGGCGAAACCCGCGTACACCTCCGGCGCCACCAAGGCGCGCACCTGCGCCGCCGGGCGGCGGCCGTCGTAGGCCTCCAGCAGCGTGTTCAGCAGGTGGCCCACCTCGCCCGCATCGAGCTGCCTCGGCGCCGGGTACCGTCCGCCGCCGCGGTGCTCCTCCCTCGGTGTTCCCTCGTCCGGACGGTCCGCCCGGCGAACCGCCTCGCAGTGGATCAACGTCCGCAACCGGTGTTCCTCGATCATTTCCTTCCCTCCCTGACTCGGCTATTCGCTTAGAGGGGGAACGGACCGGAAAGGACACCGGAATCGCACGATCCGGGCGAGAACCGCCGAAGCCGTGGATTCGCGGCGACCGTTGCGGTAAGCCGACCGATCGGTGAGACACCGCGTCGCCGCCCCGGCTATGGTGTGCCGGGTGCTGAAAGGGCTATTGGTCGATTTCGCCGGAGTTCTCACCGATCCCGACGCCGGCCGGTTCTACGACTACCTGGCGGCCGCACGCGAGCGCGGCGTCCGCACCGCGCTGTTGTCCAACGCCCCCGGGGCGTCGGACGAGGTCAAGAACACGATGTCCGACTACTTCGACGCCCTGGTGTTCTCCGGCGAGGTCGGCGTGGCCAAACCGGACCCGGCGGTCTACCTGATCGCGGCCGACCGGCTCGGGCTGCCCGCCGCGCGCTGCGCGTTCGTCGACGACTCGGCGACGAACATCCGCGGCGCCGTCGAGGCGGGCATGGTCGGGGTGCACCACCGGTCGGTCAGCGAGACGCTGGACGAACTCGCCGTGCTGTTCTCCGCCGGGTGAGGGTCAGCGCGCGCGGCGGACCAGCTCGAACGACAACACCGCGGCGGCGGCCGAGACGTTCAGCGACTCGACGTCGCCCGGCATCGGGATCGACAGCCATTCCGTGACGAGCTCGCCGACCTCCGGCCCGACCCCGGCCGTCTCGCCGCCGAGGACGAACGCCGCGCGTTGCGGCAGGTCGACGTCGAACACCGTCGTGCGAGCCGACGCGCCCAGCGCGTAGAGCCCGTAGCCGGCTTCGGCCAGCATCTCCGCGGCCTCGCGCGCCGAGCCGCAGCGCAGCACCGGCGCGCGGAACGCCACGCCGGCCGACGCCTTGACCACCAGCGGGTCCAGCGCCGCGACGCCGCGCCGGGGCACGATCACCCCGGCCAGGCCGGCCGCGGTCGCCGTCCGCAGGATCATGCCGACGTTCGCGGGCGTGGTGATGCCGTCCAGCAGCAGCACCCGCGACGGCGGGCGCCGGTCGGCCAACGCCGCGGAAAGTGCTCGCATCCGCGGGGCGAGGACGTCGGCGAGCACCCCCTGGTCCTGCTTGCCGTTTCCGGCGAGCACCTTGACCCGGTGGGCGCTGGCGCGCTGCACCGGCACCCCGGCCGCCTTCGCCGCGCGCTGGATCTCCGCCGCGCCGGGGCCCCGGGCGGTGTCGGCGAGGATCACCTTGTCCACGCGCAGGCCGTTGTCCGCCAGTGCCTCGAGCACCGGCTTGCGGCCGTACACGGTCAGGAAGCGGTCCTTCGGCGAGATTGTCGACTCATCACCCACACCCCGCAGTCTCGCATCATGAAAGGATCGGCCCATGCCCGACCGCCTTTCCGCGCTGGACGCCTCGTTCCTGTACGTCGAGGACCACGCGACCCCGATGCACGTCGGCGGCGTGGCGATCTTCGAACGGCCCCGCTCCGGGTTCGGCTACCCGCAGCTGGTCGACCTCATCGGGGGCCGGCTCGCCTACCTGCCGCGGTACCGGCAGCGCGTGCTCGAGGTGCCGGGCCACCTGGCGCGGCCGGTGTGGGTGGACGACGTCGACTTCGACCTGACCTACCACGTCCGGCGCTCTGCGCTGCCCCAGCCGGGCAGCGACGAGCAGCTGTTCGACCTGGTCGCCCGCCTGATGTCGCGGCGGCTGGCCCCCGAGCGGCCGCTCTGGGAGGCGTACTTCATCGAGGGGCTGGCCGGCGACCGGGTGGCGCTGGTGACGAAGACCCACCAGTCCGTTGTGGACGGTGTCGGCACGATCGACCTCGGCCAGCTCATCCTCGACCCGGCGCCGGCCGAGCCGGAGCCGTTCGAGGACATCTGGACGCCGCGCCGCGAGCCGAGCCGCGCCCAGCTGGTGCTGGACGCGATCAGCGAGGGCGTCCAGCGGCCGGGCGAGGTGGTGGAGAACGTCCGGTCGGCGGCGAACGACGCGTTCGCGACGGCGGGCAAGTTCGCCGAGACCGTCGGCGGGGTGGCGTCGACGCTGCGCACCCTGGTGAGCCCGGCGCCGCCGGGGCCGCTGAACGTCCGGGTGTCCGGTGGTCGCGTGTTCGCCGTGGTCCGCACGCGGCTGGAGGACTTCCGCAAGATCCGCGCGGCGCACGGCGGCACGGTCAACGACGTCGTGCTCGCGGCCATCACGGGGGCGCTGCGCGAATGGCTGCTTTCGCGCGAGGTCCAGCTGACGCCGAACACGACGATCCGCGCGCTGGTACCGCTGGCGGTCCGCGACGCCGAGACGCCCGAGTACGCGACGCCGGGGCTGATCGGCAACCAGGTGGCGGCGTACCTGGTGGACCTGCCGGTCGGCGAGCCGAACCCGGTCCTGCGGCTGCAGCACGTCGGGCACGCGATGGCCGAGCACCTCGATTCGGGCCGTTCGGTCGCCGCCCGCGGGCTGCTCAAGGTGGGCGGCTTCGCCCCGGCTACGCTCCATTCGCTCGGCGCGCGAGCGGCGGGGTCGCTGTCCGGGCGCATCTTCAACGTCATGGTGACCAACTCGCCGGGCCCCCAGGTGCCGATGTACGCCGGAGAGGCCAGACTGATCGAGATGTTCCCGGTGATGCCGCTGATGCGCACCCAGGCGCTGGCGATCGGGGTGACGTCCTACCACGGCGGCGTCTACTTCGGACTGAACGGCGACCGCAAGGCCGCTTTCGACGTCGACCTGGTCGCCGGGATGATCGAAGAGTCCTTGGAAGAGCTGAAGGGTGCGCACTGGTGAGGGTTTATCTGCCTGCGACCATCGCGATGCTTCGCGACCTCGAGACATCGGGGGAGTTCCGCGCCCGCAGCGGAACGGCGTTCGCGCTGACGCCGGCGTTGCGCGAGGCGTACGTCAGCGGTTCGGACGAAGAGCTGGAGTACGCGGCCCTGCTGGACGCGGCCCGGGCGTCGTTGCGCCTGATCGCGGCGGAGGAGAAGGGCGAGCCACGCCGGGTGGTGGTGTCGGCGGACGTAGCCGGGGTGACGCTGCGGCCGGACCTGGACGCACCGGTGGTGCGCATCGGCGGCCCGATCCCGTTGTCGGCAGTGGCGGCGATCCACGTGGACACCCCCGAAGCGGCCGAGGCGGTAGCCGCGGCGGCGGCGGTGATCGACGCGGCGGACCTGGGCGATCCGGACGCGGAGTTCACGTTGGGGGACGCGGAGGACCACGAGCTGGCCTGGTACGCGCCGCAGGAGCTGCCGTTCCTGCTGGAGCTGCTCTGAGCGGTTGTCCACAGTGGGGGAAGTCTGTGGACAACCGGCCTTGAGCTGGGGTTTTGTCCGGGGTGGCCGGTAGCCTGGACTGGGGGACGGCCCCTTTGACTACCCCACCTCGCCCACCGGTGGCGGCTGCACATCGACCGGAGCGCCCCAGTCCGTGTATCGCGTCGTGATGCGGGCCTCGCCCTGCAGGATCGGGGAGAGGTCCAGCACGATCTGCAGCGGCCGGTGCGTCTCGTCGAGCCACAGCTCCACCGGGAACTTGCCGCCCACCCGGCCCGCCGCGTCCGCGGGCAGCCCCGCCGGCAGGTCGGTGCCCAGGCGTGCCAGGTCCAGGTCGACGCGGTAGTGCTCCGCCGCCACCCCGCCCAGGTCCGTGCGCTCGGCCGCGACGATCGTGCCCGCCGTGCGGATCTCGCCGAGGGTGTGCGCCGGGTCGTTCTGGGCGGCCAGCTGCGTCAGGCTGGCTCCGAGAACCTGGGAGAACGGGTCCGTGCCGTCCGCCGCGACCAGCACCCACGGCTTGCCGGTGCCGACCTCGTCGCGGGCGCCTTCCGGCACCTTCGCGTACAGCTTCCCGGCCACCAGCCGCAGTTCCACCGGTTCGCCGAGGAAGTCCGTCGTCATCACCTGGGCCGTCCCGCCGGCGCCGAACCGCGCCTGGCCCTGGCCCTTCGACCGGACCGAGCCGACCGCGACGTCCGTGGCGAACTTCGCCGAGCCACCGCTCGTCGTGGCCGTCGTCGCGGCGTCGGCCAGCGCTCGCGCCTCCTCGAACGCCGGACGGCGCGGCGGGTCGGAGCACGCACCGGCGAGCAGGGCGAACAGCAGCACCACGGCGGCTTTGCGCATGGTGCCAACAAAAACACAGCGGCTCCCCCGATCTCGTTCGGGGGAGCCGCCGCTACTGTGCCGGTAGGTACTGATCCGGCCACAGCCACGGCCGGGTGACTTTGCCGCCGCGGTCACGTGCCGCGCGCGAGCCGGCCTGCTTTTGGCCGGATCAGTACTCAGCGTCGTCCGGTCAGCGACCGGCCTTCTTCATCAGCTCGCCGAGGTCGACGACCTGGTCGGCGGGCGGTGCCTTCACGTCGACCTGGGTGCCCCAGTCGCTGTACTTCATCGTGAACTTCGCGTCGCCGGCCGGCGCGCCCAGCGCCTGCATCATCGGGCCCTGGTCCATGGTCACCTGCACCGGCAGGTTGTCCTTGTTCAGCCACAGCTCGGCCGGCAGCTTGATGTCCTTGCCCTTGAGCATGTCGGTGAGCTTGTCGCGCGTCGCGGCCGGAACCTGGCCGGTGAACTGGTCGACGGCCTTGGCGACGTCGAGCTCCACCTTGTAGTGGTTGACCTTCTCGCCGTTCAGCTCGGTCTGGTCGGACGAGATGATCCGGCCCGCCTTGGAGATCTGGTCGAGCATCTTGCTCGGGTCGCTCTGCTCCGCCGACTTCGACAGCGCGCCGCCCAGGGCCTGCGAGAACGGGTCGTTGCCGTCGGCCGAGATCTTGGCCCACCCCTTGTCCGTACCCAGCTGCTTCTGCTCTTCGGCGGGCAGCTTGATGTACATGACCTTGTCGACCAGGCGCATCTCGGTGGTCTGCCCGGCCGCGGTGCTCGTCATCGAGAACCGGGTGTCGGTCGCGTCCATGGCCATCGCGCCGGTGGCGCTCAGCGTCTGGCCGGCGGCCGAGCCCTCCATCGTGAACTTGGCCGACTTCGACTTCACGGTGTTCTGCTTGGACGCCGACGCCAGCTGGACCGCGTCGGTGAACGGCGAGGCGAGGCCGGCGGACTGGCTCTGCCCGCCCGCGGCCGCCGGCTCGGCGGTGCCGGTGGCGGAGTTACCACTGCACGCGGTCAGCGTGAGCACCAGCGCGGCGCCCGCGGCGACCAGGGTGGTCTTGCGCATTGAGTTCCCCTCGGAGTTGGATCTTCCGCTCGGCATATCGCCTGACCGGGTGATTGGTTACCGATGTGACGATGACGATCGGCGACCGGTTCCGGTTGCCTAGGCCTCCGTGGGGCGAGTCATATCGTGGCCGCCGCGTGAGGCCAGCAGGCGCCGCAGCGACGCGAGCCGTTCCGGGCTCGCCTTCCCTTCGGTGACGACGTCGTCGAGCGCGCAATCCGGGTCCTCGGGCGCGCCCAGGTGCCCGCAGCCCGACGGGCACTCCTCAGCGGCCTCGGCGAACTCCTCGAAGGCGTCGACGATGTGGTCGGCGGTGACGTGGGCCAGCCCGAACGATCGAACACCGGGCGTGTCGATCACCCAGCCGCCGTCCGGCAGCGGCAGGGCCACCGCGGCGACGGACGTGTGCCGCCCCTTGCCGACTCCGCTCACCACGCCGACGGCCAGGTCGGCGTCCGGCACCAGGCGGTTGACCAATGTCGACTTGCCGACACCGGAGTGCCCGACCAGCGCCGTCACGCGGTCCTTCAGCATCCCGGCGAGGCCTTCGGGCTCCTGGTCGAAGCGGGTCACGATCGCCGGGATGTCGAGGCCCGCGTAACCCGCCAGGAGCTCGTCCGGGCTGGCCAGGTCGGCCTTCGTCAGGCAGAGGACCGGCTCGACGCCACCCGCGTAGCAGGCGACGAGGCAGCGGTCGATGAAGCCGGTCCGCGGCGGCGGGTCGGCCAGCGCGGTGACGATCAGCAGGCGTTCGGCGTTCGCGACGACCAGCCGCTCGTACGGGTCGGTGTCGTCGGCCGTGCGCAAGAGCGAACTGGTGCGCTCGTCGACGCGGACGATCCGCGCGAGGGTGTCCGGCTTGCCGGAGACGTCCCCGACGATGCCGACCCGGTCGCCGACGACCACCGGGGTCCGGCCCATCTCGCGGGCCCGCATGGCCGTGATCACCCGGGCCGGATCGGCGTCGATCGCGCAGGTCCAGCGGCCGCGGTCCTTGCCGATGACCATGGCCGTGACGGCGTCGGCGTGCTCGGGACGGCGCTTGCTGCGGGGCCGGGTGCCCTTGCCTGGACGCACCCGGACGTCGGACTCGTCCAGCTTGCTCCAGTCGTTGCGCGCCAAACCCGTCGTCCTCTCGTGTGCCGGTGCCCACCCGAATGATCCCACGCCGCTCGCCACGGCCCTGGCCTGCGTGTAACGATGACGTCCCGGACTGTTGGGGAAGGCACGAGGAGGTTGGCCATGTGCGGCCGCTACGCCGCCACGAAAGACCCGGCGAAGCTGATCGAGGAGTTCGACGCGATCGACCTCACCGAAGGCCACGCGCGCGCCGACCACAACGTGGCACCGACGAAGAACGTGGTCACGGTCGTGCAGCGGCACCCGCGTGACGAAGACGGCCAGGTCCTCGAGGACGAGCCCGCCGAGCGCTCGCTGCGGATGATGAAGTGGGGCCTGGTGCCGTTCTGGGCCAAGGACCCGTCGGTCGGCTCGCGGATGATCAACACGCGCGCCGAGACGGCCGCCGAGAAGCCGGCCTTCCGCCGCGCGCTGGTGTCGCGCCGCTGCCTGGTGCCCGCCGACGGCTGGTACGAGTGGCGCCGCACGGGCAAGGAGAAGGAGCCGTTCTACATGACGGCGCCCGACGATTCGTCGATCGCGTTCGGCGGGATCTGGGAGAGCTGGCGGCCGAAGGACGACGACAAGGCGGCGCCGCTGATCACCTTCTCGATCATCACGACCGACGCGGCCGGCCAGCTCACCGACGTGCACCACCGGATGCCGCTGATCGTGCCTCGCTCGCACTGGGACGGTTGGCTGGACCCGGACCGCGAAGACGTCACCGACCTGCTGGTGCCGACGCCCGAGGAGATCGTGGCGTCGCTGGAGCTGCGCCCGATCTCGAGCAAGGTGAACAACGTCCGCAACAACGGCCCCGAGCTGCTGGAGCGGGTCGATCCGGCGCAAGAGGGCGCCCTGTTCGACGCGCCGAAGTCATGACGGCCATCCCGATCGAGACCGCCTACGGCCCGGCGCGGGTGTACCTGCACTGCGCCGAGGAGGGCGTGGCGGTGCTCATGCTCGGCCACGGCGCGGGCGGCGGGCTCGACGCGAAGGACCTGGTGGCGGTGACGCGCGCGGCCCAGGCGGCCGGCGTGCACGTGGCGCTGGTCGAGCAGCCCTACCGGGTGGCGGGCCGCCGCGCGCCGGCCCCGGCGAACCAGCTGGACACGGCGTGGCTGACGGTGGCGGACGAGCTGTCGGAGCGCTTCGACGGCCTGCCGTTCGTGTTCGGCGGCCGGTCATCGGGTGCGCGGGTGGCCTGCCGGACGGCGTCGGCCGGGCAGGCGGTGGCGGTGCTGTGCCTGGCGTTCCCGGAACACCCGCCGGGCCGGCCGGAGAAGACGCGCCAGCCGGAGTTCGACGCGGTCGAGGTCCCCACCTTGGTGATCCAGGGCGAGCGCGACCCCTTCGGGCGCCCGAAGCCGGGGCCGCACCAGGAGCTGGTCCTGGTCGACGGCGACCACAACCTGGGCAAGGACCTGGAGGCGCTCTCGCGCGCCGCGACCGAGTGGCTGTCGAGGGTGCTGCGGCCGCTGGCCTGACGGTGACAGCGGATGAGACTCAGGCCCCGATCGGTGCCACCACCGCGCCGGTCAGCCGGATCAGCTCACCCGGCGCCAGCTCCACCTCCAGCCCGCGGCGACCGGCCGAACAGAACACCGTCTCGAACTTCTCCGCCGAAGAGTCGATCACCACCGGGAGCCGGCTTCGGTGGCCCAGGGGCGAGATGCCGCCCAGCACGTACCCGGTCGCCCGCTGGGCCGCCGCCGGGTCGGCCATCTTCGCCTTCTTGCCGCCCGCCGCGGCCGCCAGCGCCTTCAAATCCAGCTGGCCCGTGACCGGGACCACGCCCACCACGAGCCGGCCGTCCACCTCCGCGACCAGCGTCTTGAACACGCGGGCGCGGTCCAGGCCCAGCGCTTCCACCGCCTCCAGCCCGTACGACTCCGCGCGCGGGTCGTGGTCGTAGGCGTGCAGCGTGTGCGCCACCTTTTGCTTCACCAGCAACGCCGTCGCCGGGGTGCCTTTGCCAGCCATGGCGGAAGTCTAGGGAATGCCCGATCGCCCCGGCCGGTTGTACCGGACGTGACAACAACGCTCGCCACCACACGCTCACGCAGCCGCCGCAGTTCCCAGGCACCGGCGAACCGCGGCGTGCCCGGTCCCCGCGTAAACTCGGGTCCGCCGTATGCGCGCACGCGCATCGACGCCGAGCGGGAAGGGAACGGTTTGCCGAGCACGCAGAACTCAGCGCCGGAAGAAGCGACCGAGGCCGAGCGCGCCGAGCGCTTCGAGCGCGACGCGATGCCGCTGCTCGACCAGCTGTACTCGGCCGCGATGCGGATGACCCGCAACCCCGCCGATGCCGAGGACCTGGTCCAGGAGACCTACCTGAAGGCGTACGCCGCCTTCGCTTCCTTCAAGGCGGGAACCAACCTCAAGGCCTGGATGTACCGCATCCTGACCAACACCTACATCAACGGCTACCGCAAGCGACAGCGGCAGCCGGTGCAGGCCCCCACCGAGGAGATCACCGACTGGCAGATCGCCAAGGCGGAGAACCACACCTCCAGCGGGCTGCGGTCGGCCGAGGTCGAGGCGATGGACAACCTGCCCGACTCCGACGTCAAGGCCGCCCTGCAGAAGCTGCCCGAAGAGTTCCGGCTGGCCGTTTACCTGGCCGATGTCGAGGGCTTCGCGTACAAGGAGATCGCCGAGATCATGGACACGCCCATCGGCACCGTGATGTCCCGTCTGCACCGCGGCCGTGCCCAGCTGCGCGACCTGCTCGCCGACGTGGCGCGGGAGCGCGGCTTCATCCGGGGTGCCCAGGAAGAGGTGGCCGGGCGATGAACGACATGTGCGAGGGCGCGTCCGACAAGGTCCGCTGCGAAGAGGCGCTCGCCGACATCTACCTGCTGCTCGACCGCGAGTGCAGCGCCGAGCGTGACGCCGCCCTGCGGCAGCACATCGAAGACTGCCCGCCGTGCCTCGAGGAATACGGCATCGACGAGCACATCAAGCAGCTGCTGGCCCGCAAGTGCGGCGGCGACCACGCCCCGGCCGAGCTGAAGAGCCGGCTGCGCGCGTCGATCCGCCAGACCGTCGCCACGCGCGGCGGCGTCACCGTGGAACGCACCGAGATCACCCTCGAGCAGCGCTCCGAGTAGCGCGCCTGAGCACGACGAAGGCCCCCACGCTGGTGTGTGGGGGCCTTCGTCATGCCGACGCCGGGAATCAGGCGTTGGGCTTCTTGCCGTGGTTCGCGCCGTTCTTCTTCCGGTCGCGACGCTTGCGGGCGCGCTTCGACATGTTCACTCCTCGTCGTCAAAAGTGGCCACGGCCGCGGCGCTGGCGCCTGCCGGGCTGGGGTCAACTGCTCAAGTGTGTCATGACGGCCCCCTCTGGTTGGATGGGGTGCGTGTCCACGCTCGCCGAACTGCTCGCCGACAACACCGGCCTCCCCGGAGAGGCGGCGGACCACCTGCAGACCGTCGTCGCCGAGTGGCAGCTGCTGGCCGACCTGTCCTTCGCCGACTTCCTGCTCTGGGTCCCGGTGACCGAGGAGCTGCAGCCCGACGGCGGCGACTTCGTCTGCGTTGCGCACGCGCGGCCGACGACAGCGCCCACAGCGCACCCCGAGGACGTCGTCGGCACGCGGTTCACGGTCCAGGAACACCCGCAGCTGGCGAAGGCCATGCGCGAGGTGCGGATCTGCCGCGAGGAGGACCCGCACTGGTACCGCGACCTGCCGATGCGGCGCGAGGCGATCCCGGTGCGGTTCCACGACGAGGTCATCGCCGTGATGAGCCGCGAGACGAACCTGGCCGCGCCGCGCGTGCCGTCGCCGTTGGAGATCGCGTACCTGGGCAGTGCCGGCGACCTGTGCCAGATGATCGTCGACGGCACGTTCCCGCCGAACGGGACCAACGCGACCGACACGCACACGTCGCCGCGGGTCGGGGACGGGCTGATCCGCCTCGATTCGAGCGGCACGGTCGTGTTCGCCAGCCCGAACGGCCTGTCCGCCTACCACCGGATGGGGCACGAGTCCGACCTGGTCGGCACCCGGCTGGCGCCGCTGACGCGGTCGCTGATCCGCGACCCGTTCGACGCGACCGAGGTGTCCCACCGGATCATCGAGGCCCTCGACGGGAAGCCGTCGAGCCGCACGGAGGCCGACTCGCGACGTGGCGCCGTGGTGCTGTTCCGCGCCCTGCCGCTGCGGCCGGCCGGCCAGGCGGCGGGCGCGCTGGTGCTGGTCCGCGACGTCACCGAGGTGAAACGGCGGGACCGCGCGCTGCTGTCGAAGGACGCGACGATCCGTGAGATCCACCACCGGGTGAAGAACAACCTGCAGACGGTGGCGGCGTTGCTGCGGCTGCAGTCCCGGCGGACGTCGTCGGAGGAGGCGCGGCTCGCCCTGGCGGAATCCGTGCGCCGGGTGACGTCGATCGCGCTGGTGCACGAGGCGCTGTCGATCTCGGTGGACGAGCGCGTCGACCTCGACAAGCTGCTCGACAACGTGCTGCCGATGGTCGGCGAGGTCGCCACGGCGGAGTCGCAGGTCGGGCTGTCCCGGAAGGGCTCGTTCGGGGTGGTGGTCGCGGAGATCGCGACGCCGCTGGTGATGGTGCTGGCCGAGCTGGTGCAGAACGCGATCGAGCACGCGTTCCCGGCGGGCCGGTCGGGCAAGGTCGAGCTGATCGTGGAGCGTTCGGCCCGCTGGCTGGACATCGTGATCCGCGACAACGGGCGCGGCCTGCCGGCGGGCTTCTCGCTGGAGCGGTCCGACGGGCTCGGGTTGCAGATCGTCCGGACGCTGGTGGAGTCCGAGCTGCGGGGCTCGCTGTCGCTGCGCAAGGTGCGGACGGAGACGTCGGCGACCCGCGTGACGGGGACGGAAGCCGCGCTCCGCATCCCGCTCTCGCGCCGGCTCTGACTCGTGTCGTCCCTTCAATCACGCGCGTCGTCTCCCTGATCACGCGAGCTGGCTGCTCAATCACGCGTGGGCCCATCGGCCGTGTGATCGAGCGGTCATCACGCGTGATTGCGGGGTCGACACTCGTGATTGAGGGGACGACACGTTGAAGGCCCGGCACCAGGTGCGTGGTGCCGGGCCGTTCAACGCTTCGTGGGAGGACTTGATGTCCCGGTGAGGTTTCGCCGCACCCGTCGCCAGGTGGTTTCGCCTCGGTTGTTAAGCTCAGACCGGGTAGGTATCACCCCAGACGGCGTGGGCACGACAAATGCCCGCCGGGTGAAATTCCTGCTCGGCCTGGGTGGATCTCGAGAAACTTAGGCGTTGGTACGCGTGCCGATGTGCGTACGGCGGCGCTTGAGCGCGCGTCGCTCGTCCTCGCTCATGCCGCCCCACACGCCCGCGTCCTGGCCGCTGGCCAGAGCCCAGGCCAAGCAGTCGGAAGCGGAGGGGCAGCGGTGGCACACGGCCTTCGCCTGCGTAACCTGCGACAGAGCCGGACCGCTGGTTCCCACCGGGAAGAACAGCTCGGGGTCCTCGTCTCGGCAGGCCGCGTCGTGGCGCCAGTCCATGTTCGTGAGCTCCTTCATATGGCGCGGGAGGGCCGCGCCACAGTCGTCAATGGCGGTCGTGTTCTTGGGTGCTTGTGAATGCTTTCACGAAGCACCGCTTTCGACAAGGGTTTCCGGAAGATCGGTGAGTCAGGTCACCCGGCCGAGCGACCCCTCTGACCTGCGGTTTCTCTCCGAAGCAGCCGTCGAAAGGGAAGGCTGATGCGCTGAGTGGAGCTTCTCCGTCGACGAACGGCACCTGGTACTTATCCGCAGGCGATCAGCGGTCCCGTCGTCACACGATTACCGTGAGTGCGTTCGGGACACTGAAGAATTCCACTCGGGTCCGCTGGCCGACGAGGTCGCCGTCCACCTGGAAGTTTACCGGTTCAGCTGCATCTATGCGGATCATCGGCAGGTCATCGTGACGCACGAGACGCCGGCCGCGCTGGTTGCTCTTCGTAGTCAAAGCTTGGCGTACATGCTTGAACACTGTGGGCAACCCCAGACCGTTCAACGCGAACAAACCCAATCCCGTCTCGAACGAGCAACCCGGGTTGAGGTGGACGGCTCGCTCGCCCAGGTAGCTCCACGGATCGGTGTTCGACACGAAAGCGGTCAACGCCTCGGCCGGTTCCTCGCCCGGGATGCGGATCGTGAGGGCCGGCCGGCCCAGCGGCGGCCGGAAGTAGGAGCGGACGGCGGCCCGCAGGTAGAGGCCGGCCGTCGTCTGCTTGCCGCGGCGCTTGGCCACCCGGCCGACGACGTCGGCGTCCCAGCCGAGGCCGGAGTTGAAGGTGAACCAGTGGCCGTCGGCCAGGCCGAGCCCGACCCGGCGCGAGCGGTCGTTCTCCAGCGCGTTGAGCAGCTGGTGGGTGGCCTCGAACGAATCCGCCGAGATGCCGAGGGCCCGCGCGAACACGTTGGCCGAACCGCCGGGGACGACGCCCAGGGCGGGCACCGGCCCGATGTCGTTCGGATCGCCGTCGGCGTCGGCCAGCAGGCCGTTGACGACCTCGTTGACCGTGCCGTCCCCGCCGTGCGCCACGACCAGGTCGATGCCGTCCCGCGCGGCCGAGCGCGCGATGGCCATCGCGTGACCGCGGTAGTCCGTCTCGACCACGTCGAGCTTGACCTGGCTGGCGAGCGCGTGCGCCAGCACGTCCCGGCCACCCGCGGTGGTCGAGGTGGCCTGGGGGTTCACGACGAGGATTGCGCGCATTACCGCAGAGTAAGTGACTTCCGGCGGCCCGAGAACCTTCCGGCGCCGCATGGTGACGGGCGCAACCCCGGGGAACAGCACGTTCGAGACCCTGTGCCGGGCGGTCCTCCTTCACAGCGCGGTGTCCGCACGTCGTGACAAGTGCACCCGGGCCGACCGCCCGCTCATCGACGACCCCTGAATTTTCGGTGCCCGGGCGGTCCCGCGAAAACGGCCGACCGGGTGGCATACGATCGAATTGGCTCACGCACGGTGACTCGCCCTGGTCGAGTCCACTGTGCTGCCCGCAAACCTGTGCTCCCGCAAAGCCCCGCGCCCCGCACTCGCCCAGTCCGTCCGGAAGGCCGCCGCAGTGAAGTTCTCGCCCGCTCCCCGCGAGGTCCGGCTGGCCGGTGCCGTCACCGCGGTACCGTCGCTCGCCCTGCTGGTGTTCGGGGTGATCGTGCTGGTGAACGGCCTGCGGTCGCCGGCTCAGCCGGGCAACAACGTCTTCGTCGAATCGGGCACGTTCATCGTGGTGGCGCTGGCGTTCCTGGCCGCGTCGGCCGGGCTGGTCCTCGGTCAGACGTGGGCGCGCTCGCCGGGCGTGGTGATCGCGCTGATCGTGATCGGCCTCGGCTGGTACCTGCTGGGCCCGTCCGGCGAGCCGCTGTGGGGCGTGCCGATCGCCCTGCTGGGCATCGCGGCCCTGGCCCTGCTGTTCCGTCGGCCGGCCCGGGCCTGGGCGCTGGGCCTGCGCGAAGGCGAGACCGAGACGGAAGCCGCCGAACGCGGCGGTCTCGCCGGCCGCCGCGCCGAGCGCGAAGGCCCCGAAGAGGACTGAACCCCGAATCCGGCGTGATCAGGCCCGTGACTGGCGTGATTGGGGCCGTAACCGGCGTGATTGGGGCCGTAACCGGCGTGATTGAGGCCGTAACTCGCGAGATCCGGCTTCAATCACGCGAGATCCGGGCTGGATCACGCGAGATCCGGGTCTGATCACGTGAGTTACGCCTGGGCGGCCAGGGCCTGGAGCGGGGCGTCGGTGAGGCGGTTGACCGTCCACTCGTCCATCGGGACCGCGCCGAGGGCCTTGTAGAACTCCGTCGCCGGGTTCCAGTCCAGTACCGACCACTCGAGCCGCGCGTAGCCGTTCGCGACGCACTCGGCCGCCAGTGCGGCCAGCAGCGCCTTGCCCAGGCCCGAACCGCGGTGGGACGCCCGCACGTACAGGTCCTCGAGGTAGATCCCGTGCACCCCGCGCCAGGTCGAGTAGTTGAGGAACCAGACGGCGAAGCCGACGATCTCGCCGTCCACTTCGGCCACGTGCCCGAACAGCTTCGGCGCCTCGCCGAACAGCGCTTCCCGCAGCTGTGCCGGCGTCAGGTGGCACTCGTCCGGCGCGCGCTCGTACTCCGCCAGGTCGTACACCAGGCCGACGGCCGCCTCGACGTCGTCGGGGCGGATCCGGCGGATGCGGTCGTCGGGCACGTCAGTCCTCCGCGGGCAGCAGGTTGAGGTGTTCGATCTGGGGTTCGCCGCGCTCGTCGCCGAGCACCGCGATGCCGGCCGCGTCCAGTCCGAAGTGGACGCCGGCGGTGGCGGGCAGGCCGAGCCAGCGGGCCACCAGCACCCGGCTGAAGTGCCCGTGTCCCACCAGGATCACGTCACCGGCTTCGCAGGCACGCCGGGCGCGCTCCAGCACGCGATCCGCGCGGGCGGAAACGTCCGGAGCGCTTTCGCCACCGGGGATCGGGTGGCTCCAGACCGTCCAGCCCGGCACGGTTTCGCGGATCTTCGGCGTGGTGACACCTTCGTAGTCGCCGTAGTCCCACTCGGCGAGGTCCTCGGTGACTTCGTCGACACGCAGGCCGGCCAGCGCGGCCGTGCGCAGCGCCCGGGCACGCGGGCTCGACAGCACCAGCGACGGGCCGCCCACCAGGCTGCGGAGGGTGCCGCCCGCCGCACGTGCCTGGCCTTCACCCGCCGGCGTCAGCGGGATGTCCGTGCGGCCGGTGTGCCGCCCGTTCAGCGACCATTCGGTCTGCCCGTGCCGGAGGAGGAAGAGACGGTTGGTCACGCGCCCGAATATATCCGGCGGTTTGCGCGGCGGCTGGCCGTCTGCTTAGCTACTGAACGGTAGCTTAGTTCGAGGAGACCTCCATGTCCCAGACGCCGACGTTCGCGATGTGGCACAGGCTGGCCGGGAAGCCGGGCGGGAAACAGCTGTTCAGCGCCGCGATGTGCCTCCGGGTGCCGTACTTCCGCACGGTGCTGCCGTCGGTGCGCGAGCTGCGTCCGGGCCACTGCGAGGTCACCGCGCCGAAGTGGTGGGGTGTTTACAACCACATCCGCACCTTTCACGCGATCGCGGCCTGCAACCTCGCCGAAATCGCGATGGGCATGCTCGCCGAGGCGACGGTCCCCACCACCCACCGCTGGCTGCCGAAGGGCATGAACGTCCAGTACGTCGCGAAGGCGGAGACGGGCCTGCGTGCGGTGGCGGCGCTGCCCGAGCTGCCGGAATTCGGCGATGCCGGTTTCGACCTCGAAGTCCCGGTGACCATTTCGGACACGAACGGCCGGCCCGTGGTCACCGGGACGATCACGGTCTGGGTGACGCCGAAGAAGCGTTAGAGCTGCTTGTACTGCACGTACGTGGTCTGTTGGAACGTGTTCTGCCCAGTCGGCGACGGCAGCCCCAGCTTCCGGTCGACGAGCCGGCCGAGCGGGCCGCAGCCCTGCGTCGCCGGGAGCGCGAGATCCGGGTCGACGACGCCGAAGTGGAACGTCGGCGGGTTCTTGGAGAGCACCGTCGGAGGCAGCGCCGGGTCGTCGTGGACGACGGTGTGCAGCGGCGCGGCCGCCGTGCCGATGCTGCATTCCCGGCGCAGCAACGGGTGCCGCAGCACCGCGTAGACGTCGAGCTCGCCGCGGCGAGCGTCATTGCCCTGGAAGTCCGAATAACCGCCGTAGCGCAGCTGGAGCGTCGTGCCGGCCAGGCCGGGCACGCGCACCGGCTCGTGCCGCAGTGCGCCGAACGCCTGTGCGTACTGGCCGTTCACCCGCCCTTCGCTGAACGTCAGCCGCAGCTCTCCCAGCGGGACCTCCTGGGTGCCGATCGTCAGCTTTCCCTGGGAGACAAAGGCTTCGCAGCGCCACGTGCCCGGATCGGCGTTCGCGGGCGGCGCCGGGCAGTCGGTGAAGTCGAACGTCGGGAGTTCGTCCGCGGACGCGGTTCCCGGGGTCAAGGCCAGTGCGACCGCGGCCGCCCCCAGTGCGAGAAGTTTCATGGCGGTGAGCCTGCTCGCGCAGCGACGCCGTGACATCCGGGATCGCCCCCAAGGAAGACCCGGGAATCATCAGGGGCCGAGCCGGGCCAGCGCGTCGACGAAACCGTCGTCGGTGGCCGCGAAGAATTCGGCGTCCGCGGCCTCGACGTCCTTCAGCGCCTTCGCGACCAGTTCGAGGCCGGCCGGGGTGACTTCCAGTCGCTTCGCGCGGGCGTCGGCCGGGTCGTCGGCGCGCGCGAGCAGGCCGCGATCGGCGAGCTTGCGGACGACCTGGCTGGTCATCATCGTGTCGGTGCCGGCCTGGTCGGCGAGCTGCCGCTGGGTCGGTGGCTCGCCCGAGCGGGTGAGCCACCACGTCGTCGTCAGCAGCACGAACTGGACGTGCGTGAGGTCGTGCGGGGCCAGTGCGGCCCGCATCGCCCGCTGCCAGGCCAGCGTCACGCGCCACAGCAGGAAGCCGGGGCTGCGCTCGGGGCCGGGCAGGCGGGACTCCGGGGCGTTCATGCTCGTGATCCTGTCCTTCGGGGGTTCCGGGTGGCGGAGTCCTCGGCCTGGGGCGAAGCCCCGGATATCGCTGCCTCGGCGAGCCGGGCGAGCGCGCGCATGGCGTCCGGGGTGTCTTCGGTCACCTGGGGGCCGAAACCTTCCGGGCCGTCGATCGTGACGCGGTAGGTGATCCGCGTGCCGCCGTCGATGTCGGTCAGCTCGTGCTCGAACCGCAGGTGCGCGTCCGGCAGCCGGGTCTCGTCGGTGAAGCTCCGGCCCTCGGTGACCTCGGTGAGGGTGAACGGGATCGGCGGCATGCCGTCCATCGTCATCGTGCCGCTGGAGCCGACGGCGAAGGGGCCGTCGAGGACCACCGACCGGACGCCCGCGTCCCACTCCGGCCAGCGGCCGGTCTCGGCCCAGAGCGGCCAGATCGCGGCGGCGGGGGCGGCGGAGGTCTCGCTGTGCTCGTACTCGTAAAGTGTCATGCGAGCAGACTATATGCGCGCATACTAAAAGCGCAAGCGGCCTCGCGGCCGGGGACCGGTCAGTGCGCCGAGCGGAGCTTGTCGTAGTAGGCGACGCAGTCCGCGTACATCGGGAGGAAGCCCTGTTCGCGGGCTTCGGCCAGGGTCGGCGCGGTGCGGTCCTTGTCCGACATGATCCGTTCGATGTCCGCGGGCCAGGGCAGGTCCAGTGCGGGGTCGAGCGGGGTGATGCCGTGCTCGACCGCCGGGTTGTACGGCTCCGAGCAGAAGTACGTCATCGCGGTGTCGTCCTCGAGGGCGACGAAGCCGTGGCCGAGCCCTTCGGCGAGGTACATGGCGCGGAACTCGCGCGAGTCGAGCACGACCGCGTCCCACCGGCCGAAGGTCGGCGAACCGACGCGGATGTCGACGACGATGTCGAGCAGCGACCCGCGCGGGCAGTAGACGTACTTGGCCTGGCCGGGCGGGGTGTCGGCGAAGTGGATGCCGCGGATGGTGCCGCGCCGGGACACGCTGTGGTTCGACTGGCCGAGCCGCAGCGGGTGACCGACCGCGTCGAGGAAGGCGTCCTCCTGGAAGGGTGCGACGAACAGGCCCCGGTCGTCGGGGAACGCCCGGGGGGAGAACTCGTAGGCGTCCGGGACGCTCAGCCGGCGGAATTGCATGGCGTCACCTTATCGGGCGCCAACAAAACCGGACGGACGTCTTGGGAATTGCCGGGAAATCGGCGCCGGTGTGACATCAACCGCACCGAGGGGTCACCGGCGGCGGGGGACCTGTCACAATGAACGAACCGCCGCGTCCGCGGCCATCGCCAGACCCACGGCACCGATGGCCGACGTGACGCCTCGCCGACAGGCCGGCGCTACCGCGCTGGGCTGCCGTGCCGGGATCCCCCACGGTTTCCCCCTGCGGACCGTGGTCCCAGCCCGCATGCCCAGGAGAAATTCCAGTGACCCGAGTCCGAACCGCGAGTTCCGTCATTCCCACTGGGGGAATGACGGAAACGACGACAGGAAACCCCATGACCGACCCCACCGGCGCTGTCGCGCCGGTCACCGACGAAGAGATCTTCACCGGGCACGAGGGCGGCAAGCTCTCGGTGGCGGCCACCCGCCCGATTTCCAGCCCGCGTGACCTTTCGATCGCGTACACCCCGGGTGTGGCGAAGGTGAGCCGCGCGATCGCCGAGGACGCCGCCAAGGCCAAGCGCTACACGTGGGCGGACCGGCTGGTCGTCGTGGTCAGCGACGGAACGGCGGTGCTCGGCCTCGGCGACATCGGCGCCAGCGCGTCGCTGCCGGTCATGGAGGGCAAGTCGGTGCTCTTCAAGACCTTCGGCGGGCTCGACTCGATCCCGCTGGTGCTGGACACGACCGACGTGGACGAGATCGTCGAGACGCTGGTGCGGCTCCGGCCGTCGTTCGGGGCCGTCAACCTGGAGGACGTCTCCGCGCCGCGGTGCTTCGAGCTGGAGGACAAGCTCAAGGAAGCGCTGGACTGCCCGGTCATGCACGACGACCAGCACGGCACGGCGATCGTGACGCTGGCCGCGCTGCGCGGCGCCAACCTGGTCCTCGACCGGGCGATCGCCGACCAGCGCGTGGTCGTCTCCGGAGCCGGCGCGGCGGGCGTGGCCTGCGCGAAGATCCTCCAGGAGGCCGGCATCGGCGACGTCACGGTGCTCGACTCCCGCGGCATCATCCACTCCGGTCGCGACGGCCTGAACCCGGTCAAGGAGCGGCTGGCCGCGACGACGAACAAGGCGGGCCTGCGCGGCGGGCTGGCGGAGGCGCTGGAAGGCGCGGACGTGTTCCTCGGCCTGTCGGGCGCGACGATCGACGAGTCGCTGCTGGGCCGGATGGCGGGCGGTGGCATCGTGTTCGCACTGTCCAACCCGGACCCGGAAGTCCACCCGGCCGCGGCCGCGCGGTACGCCTCGATCGTGGCCACCGGGCGGAGCGACTTCCCGAACCAGATCAACAACGTCCTGGCGTTCCCGGGCGTCTTCCGCGGCGCGCTGGACTCGGGTGCCCGGGCGATCACGGAGAACATGAAGCTGGCGGCCGCCGAGGCGATCGTGTCGGTGGCGATGGACGACCTCGGCGCGGACCGGATCGTCCCGAGCCCGCTCGACCCGCGCGTGGCCCCCGAGGTCGCGGCCGCGGTGGCGAAGGCGGCGGAAGCCGACGGCGTCACGGACTGAGCGTTCCCGAAGGCGGCCCTTCCCCACGGGTGGGAGGGCCGCCTTCGGCGTGTTCAAAGCAGTTCGACGAGCCGGTGGCGGGGGACGTCGACCAGGCGCAGGTCCGTGAGATCCGTGGGGACGTCGAGGGAGACGTTCGCCAGGCGGGCGTGGGCGCGGGTCAGGATCTCGTCCTGGTGCTCCACCGCGTCCGCGACCACCACCGCGTGGCGGTTGTCCGGCGTGCTCCGCAGGTACCGCAGCGTGTACTTCCCCCGGACGAGTGATGCGAGCGCCTCCTGGGCCGCCTGGTCCGCCAGGTCGGGGTGGGCGTTCGGCAGCAGCAACGCCAGCCGCCGGGCATTCGTGCCGAGCAGCGTCCGCAGCAGCCACGGGCCCGGGTCGCCCGAGAGGTCCATCGCCACCGCGTCACCCTCGGGGCCGGAGATCGACCAGTCCACCGGGCGCGACTCCAGCGAAAGCCCGCCCGCGACCGCGATCTCCTTCAGCTTCTCCAGCAGTGCCGGTTTGGTCCCGGCCGCCTCCACCGACTGCGGGCCGTGCGTGTAGATCGCCTTGCCGCTGCGCATCTTCTTGGCTTTCGCCGTCGGCTGGCAGATGTACAGGTCCGCCGCGCTGCCGATCGCCTGCGCCCCGAAGTAGCGGTGGAAGCCCGGCAGGATCGCTTCGAACGTCAGCCCGAGCGTCGCCAGCGAGCGCTGCACCTGCGCGCCCAGCGCCGGGTGGCGCGGGCTGTAGCCGTAGGCCAGCAGCAGCCGTCCCTCGCTCGGCTCACGCAGCGCCTGCACCCCGCGCGCCGCGAACAGGCCCATGCCCTCGGGCGTGTACGGCGGATCGCTGAACACCAGGTCGAAGCCGTTCGAGAGCGATGGTGGCAGGCCGACGCGCAGGTCCGCGTGCGCGGTCCGGATCTCGCGACCGCCGCGGTCGTCGAGGTAGGCGAGCACGCGCTCGTCGAGGTCGACGACGGTCAGGGCCGCCGACGGGCAGACGGCCCGCACCGCCAGCGACGTCAGGTCGTGGTCGCCGAGGAACAGCAGGCGTGCCGAGGCGAGGTCGTACTGCGCGTCCAGCCAGAGCGCGCGGCGCAGCACGGTCTCCGGTGTGGCCTGCACGTGGTCGAGCGCGGCCAGCGGCGGCGGCACCTCGGCCACCCACTCGGCGATCTTCGGCAGCAGCTCGTGCGCCGCGACGGCTTCGTCGAGCGGGTCGGCGTAGCGCGGCGCGCGGTACTGCAGGTACGACGCCGCGACGCCGGGGGCGATGCGCAGGCGGTCGCCGCTGCGGTCCAGGTCGTCGCCGAGGGCCGTGAGGACGGCTTCCACACTGCGCCGCGGTGCGGTGCTCAGCCGCACCAGCTCGCCGAGGTCGTGGTCACCGGTGCGCAGCAGGTCGAGGACGCGGTACAGCGGGCGGACGCCGACGCCGTGCGCGGCGAGGACGTCGTCGAGTGCCTTCACGGGCTCCGAGCCTAGCCAACCACCTGCCGGAACGGCGTGCCAACCACCGCGGACTCGGCTACGGTCGAACCGACCGGGACATGGGGAGTGGCAGTGACCATCGAATTCCGCGACGTGACCAAGCAGTATCCGGATGGGACGGTCGCCGTCGACAAGCTGAACCTGACGGTCGAAGACGGCACGATCACCGTGTTCGTCGGCCCGTCCGGCTGCGGCAAGACGACGTCGCTGCGGATGATCAACCGGATGGTCGAGCCGACCGCAGGCCAGGTGCTCCTGGACGGCAAGGACGTCGCCGAGGGCGACCCGGCGCTGCTGCGCCGCGGCATCGGCTACGTCATCCAGCACGCCGGTCTCTTTCCACACAGGACGGTGCTCGACAACATCGCCACCGTGCCCCTGCTTTCCGGCTGGGACAAGGCGAAGGCGCGCACGCGGGCCGCCGAACTGCTGGAGATCATCGGCCTGCCGGTCGAGCTCGGCAAGCGCTACCCGGCCCAGCTCTCGGGCGGCCAGCAGCAGCGCGTCGGCGTCGCCCGCGCGCTCGCCGCGGACTCGCCGGTGCTGCTGATGGACGAGCCGTTCTCCGCGGTCGACCCGATCGTGCGCGAGGACCTGCAGAACGAGCTGCTGCGGCTGCAGTCGCAGCTGGGCAAGACGATCGTGTTCGTCACGCACGACATCGACGAGGCGGTCCGGCTCGGGGACAAGGTCGCGGTGATGCGGGTCGGCGGCAAGCTCGCCCAGTACGGCACCCCCGCCGACGTCCTGCGGCACCCGGTGGACGACTTCGTCGCGTCGTTCGTCGGCCGGGACCGCGGCTACCGCGGGCTGTCGTTCCTCTCCGCCGAAGGCGTCGAGGTCAAGGAGCTGGAGCTGGTCGAAATCGGCTCCGCCGTCTCCGCGAGCGACGGCTGGCGGCTCGCGGTCAACACCGAGAAGCAGCCCCGCGGCTGGCTGCCCCCGAACTCCACTGTGGACGGTCCGCTCGGGGAAGACGCCCTCGTGGCCGGTGGTTCGCTGTGGGTGCGGGGCACGCCGATCCGGGGCGCGCTCGACGCGGCGCTGTCGTCGCCCGCCAGCCTCGGCGTGGTCGTGGACGAAGATCACCGGGTGGTCGGCGCCGTGGTCGCGCGGCAGGTGCTGGACGTCATCGAGGCGACGCCGCAAGCGTCATGAGCTTCTTCGACGAGCTCGGGCGGTACCTGAGCAGCGCCAACAACCGTGTCCAGATCCTCGGTGACCTCGGCGACCACGTGTACCTCGCGCTGCTCCCGCTGGTCATCGGGATCGTACTGGCGATCGCGGCGGGTTGGCTCGGCCACCGCTGGCGGCCCGCGCGGCAGGTGCTGATGGTGGCGGCGAACCTGCTCTACACGATCCCGTCGCTGGCGCTGTTCGTCGTCATCCCCGGCCTGATCGGGTCGAAGATCCTGGACAGCGTCAACGTCGTCGTCGCGCTGACGATCTACACCTCGGCGCTGCTGGTCCGGCCGGTGCTCGACGCGCTCGACGCGGTCCCGGCGCCGGTGGTCGCCGCCGCGACCGCCGTCGGGTACAAGCCGGTGCGCCGCTTCTTCGCCGTCGAGCTGCCCCTGTCCGTGCCGGTCCTGGCGGCCGGCGTGCGGGTCGCGTCGGTCAGCAACATCAGCCTGGTCAGCGTCGGCGCGCTGATCGGCACCGGCGGCCTCGGCGTGCTGTTCACCGACGGCTTCCAGCGCGAGTACTTCTCGCCGATCGTGGTCGGCATCGTGCTGACCCTGCTGCTGGCGCTGGTCGTCGACCTGGTGCTGGTCGGCTCGCGAAACCTGCTGACGCCGTGGACCCGGGTGGGGGCGCCGTGATCACCGATCTCTTCCGCTGGTTCGGCGACCCGGCGCACTGGTCCGGGCCGGACGGCATCCCGCAGCGCTTGCTGGAACACCTCGGCTACACCGCGTTGTCGCTGGTGATCGCGCTGGTCATCGCCGTGCCGCTGGGTCTGTTCGTCGGCCACACCGGCCGCGGCGGCGTCGCGCTGGTGAGCGCCGGCAACGCCATCCGCGCACTGCCGACGCTGGGGCTCGTCACGTTCCTGTTCCTGCTCTTCACCGAGAGCGTCACCTCGACGATCATCGGGCTCGTCGTGCTGGCCGTGCCGCCGATCCTGGCCGGCACGTACGCCGGGCTGCAGGCGACCGACCACGGCGTGGTCGACGCCGCCGAGGGGGTCGGGATGACCGGCTGGCAGCGGCTCTGGAAGGTCGAGGTGCCGATCTCGCTGCCGCTGGTGCTCGGCGGCATCCGCAACGCCGTGCTCCAGCTCGTTGCGACGGCCGCGGTGGCGGCGTACGTCGGACTCGGTGGCCTGGGCCGGTTCCTGCTCGACGGACTGGCCATTTTGGACTACTCCGAGGTCATCGCGGGCGCGCTGCTGACGACGTTGCTTGCCATCGTCCTGGACCTGCTCTTCTCGTTGCTGAACCGGGCTTTGGTGCCCCGGGGCGTCCGGCTCGCGGCGGCTGTGAAGAAGGTGGCGGCGTGAAGCGGCTGGTCTTGTCGGTGGTTTTGGTGCTGGCGGCCGGCTGCGGCAACCCCCTGGCGGGCGGCGGTGAGGGCGGCGCTTCCGGGGACATCATCATCGGAGCGTCCGACGTCGGCGAAAGCCTGCTGCTGGCCCAGATCTACGCCGGGGCGCTGCGGGACGCGGGCGCGGCGAACGTGACCGTGCGGCCGCCGGTCGGCAGCCGCGAGGTCGTCGTCAAGGCGCTGCAGGACAAGTCGCTGTCGGTCGTGCCCGACTACACCGGCAACCTGTTGCGCTACTTCGACAAGGACACCACCGCGACGACGTCCCAGGACGTCTACGCGCAGTTGCGGCAGAAGATCCCGCCCGGGTTCGAGGTGCTGGACCAGGCACCGGCGGAGGACAAGGACCTGCTCGTCGTCGGCCCGCAGCTGGCGTCCACGGGCGTGAAGACGTTCTCGGACCTGGGGCGGCGCTGCCGAGACCTGGTGTTCGGCGGCCCCGGCCAGTGGAGCAGCCGCTGGAAGGACAAGATCAAGTCGTTGTACGGCTGCGAGTTCAAGGAAATCCGCACGACGGACACGGGCGGCCCGGTGACGGTGGCGGCCCTGAAGTCCGGCGACGTACAGGTGGCGGACCTGTTCAGCACGTCGTCGACGATCGCGGCGAACGGGTTCGTGCCCCTGGTCGACGACAAGAACATGTTCCCGGCGCAGAACATCGTGCCGCTGGTGGCGCGGGGAACGCTGTCACCGCGTGAGGTGGCGGCGCTGAACCGCGTGTCGGCGGCGTTGACGACTTCGGAACTCACGCGGCTCAACGTCGAGTTCACGGAGGAGAAGCGCAATCCGCTGGACATCGCGGAAGACTTCCTGGCGCGGGCTTAGCGCTCAGCCCTGCCGGGTGGGCCGGATGGTGAGGTCGCCGATCTCGACGTCGTCCGGCTGCTCGATGGCGAACGCGATCGCTCGCGCCACGGCGTCGGGGCCGATGCCGAGCGCCGCCATCGCCTGCTGCGCCTGCTCGCGCTGCGCGGGGTCCTCGACGTGGTCGACCAGCTCGGTGCGCACGAACCCCGGCGAGATCGACGTCGTGCGCAGGACGCCGTCGGTCGATTCCTGCCGCAGCGCTTCCAGCAGCGTGCGCACGGCGTTCTTGGTGCCCGCGTAGACGGCTTGCGTCGGGACGATCTTCAGCCCCGACGTCGAGACGGTCGTGACGAAGTGCCCGCGGCCCTGCGCGCGGAAGACCGGCAGCGCGGCGGCGATGCCGTGCAGCACGCCGCGGAGGTTGACGTCGATCATCGCGTCCCAGTCGTCGACGTCGAGGGCGCTCACCGGCGCGATCCGGGCGACGCCGGCGTTGGCCACCAGGACGTCAAGACGGCCGAAGCGATCGACGGCGAGGGCGACGAGCCGCTCGAGGTCGGCCCGCCGGGTCACGTCGACGTCCAGCAGTTCCGCACGGCCGCCGTCGTTTCGGATCTTTTGCGCAAGCGCTTCCAGCCGGTCGGTGCGCCGGGCACCCAGCACGACCGCCGCCCCGCGGCTCGCCAGTTCCACGGCCGTCGCCTCGCCGATCCCGCTGCTCGCACCCGTGATGGCGACGACCTTGTCCAGTCCGTTCGACATGGCACCTCCCGCTAAGCTGACAACTGTCCGGTTAAGCCTACCGGACACTTGTCCACTTATGTCGAGGAGCAGGTCTTGCGCGAGCGCCGATCGGACGCCGTCGCCAACCGCGACCGGATCGTCGAGGCCGCACGGGCGGAGCTGAGCGAGTCCAACGGCGCGGCGGCCGAGCTGAAGCTGCACCGGGTCGCCAAGGCCGCGGGCGTCGGACAGGGCACGCTCTACCGGCACTTCCCGACGCGCGAGCACCTGCTGGCGGAGGTGTACCGGGGAGAGCTGAGCCAGCTCGTCGGCACGGTGGCGCCGCTGCTGGCGGAGCACGCCCCGCTGGACGCGCTGGCTCGGTGGCTGGACCGGCTGGTCGAGTACGCACGCGTCAAACGCGGCGTCATGGCGGCGCTCGAGGTGCCGGCGTGGCAGGACCTGTACTCCGGCCAGCATCACCGGCTCGATGGTGCGCTCGAAACGCTGCTGGACCAGGGAAAGGCGGCCGGGCAGATCCGCGCGGGCGTCGACGCCGCGGACGTCATCCTGCTCCTGGGGGCGCTGTCGCGGATTCCTGAAGCGGCCTGGGCCGAGCGCGCACCCCGGATCGTGGCGGTGATCGTCGACGGCCTGCGCGCTTAGCCTCGGGATTTCATGACTTGGTCGGCGACACGGGCCGGTAGTAAGACGGAGTGCCTGTCTCACAGGGCAAACTTGGGATTGCGAAGTCACAA
>NZ_JBHVXZ010000082.1:0-474 GCF_042881395.1 Amycolatopsis sp. NPDC058278
CCGGAAATGCAGGTGCCCCGTCCGGATCACCGGGCGGGGCACCCGCGCGCCGCGGGTGGAACGCCGGCGGCCCGCTAGCGCGTCGTCGTACTCACCGACGGCGTTTCCGGCCGGGTCTCGACCGGAGCCGAGGTGGGCGAGGAGGCCATCGGCCCCGGGCGGGAGGTTGCCCGCGGGGCCGTGGACGGCACCTGCGGGACCAACGACCGCGGGCTGCGTGGCCGCGTCTGGCCCGGCCCGGCCGTCGGCGGCGGGATCGACGTCGCCGGGACATCGGTCGGCGACAACGACGGAGTAGCCGGAGAAGTGGTGCCGATCGTGGACAGGCCGGGGCCGGCGGGCTGCACCGGCTCCGGCGGGCCGGCGCGGGGGGCGGGCGCGGGAAACGCGCCCCCGCGGGGGGGCGCCCGGGCGGGGGGAGTGGGCCCCGCGGCGGGAAGCGGTGGGGGGGGGCGGGGCCCGGCGCCCCCCCCG
>NZ_JBHVXZ010000082.1:484-45053 GCF_042881395.1 Amycolatopsis sp. NPDC058278
CGGGCCGGCGCGGTGGCCGGCCAGGAAACCGGCCACCGCGAGGACGACCGCCGTCGCGGTCGAAGTGCCCGCGACGGCGAAACGCTTGCGTCGTCGCCGGACCCGGCCGCCGCGCTCGATCACGTCGGCGGCTTCGAGGCGCATCGGCGGCTGCGGGCCGCCGGCCGCGCCGGTCAGGATCGCGCGGACGTCGTCTTCCTGGTCCATGTTCGTCACCTCCTCTCCGTGGGTGCGCTGAAGGTCAGCGCACCGTAGTGCGGACCGAGCCGGTTCCGCAGCGTGGCCAGGCCGCGGGAAGCCTGGCTCTTCACCGTGCCAGTGCTGCAGCCGAGCGCCTGAGCCGTCTCTTCGACGCTCAGGTCTTCGAAGTACCGCAGCACCAGCACGGCGCGCTGCTTGGGGGCCAGGACGGCCAGTGCCTGCCGGACCAGCATGTCCTGGTCGCTCGCGGGTTCCGCCGGGAGTTCCGGCGGGGTGTCGGTGAGCCGCTCCCGTTTCCACCTGCTGCGCCGGTGCTCGGCGAGGAACGTGCGCAGGACGACCTTGCGCGCGTAGGCGTCCAGCGCGTCGTGCCGCGACAGCCTCGGCCAGGCGAGGTAGATCTTGAGCAGCGCGGCCTGCGTGAGGTCTTCGGCCTGGTGCCAGTCCCCGCAGAGCAGGAAGGCGGTCGATCGCAGGCTGTGCGCGCGCTCGCCGAAGTACCGGGCGAACTCGCCGTCCCACGGCGAGCCCGGCCCGGTCGACGGACGGGAGCGGGAGATCACCTGGTTACCGGGTCTCCCACACGGCCGGCAGGTGCAGGTCACCGGTCGGCCCGGCCGGGACGGCGCGGGGGACGCGCGGAGCCGGGCCCGTGCGGGCGGGGCGAGTCGTCTCGCGCGGCACCGGAACCGCGCTCGGCGCCAGGGGGCGGGGACGGCTGCTGGTCGGAGCCGGCGCCAAGGTCGGCTCACCCGGCCGGGTCACCTGGGTGGTCGTGGCCGGGGTCGGCGCCTGCGCCTCCGAAGCCAGCGCGATGCCACCGGTCAGGGCGCCACCGGCGAGCACGAGCGCGCCGAGGGTCAGGGCGATGCGGATACGCAAGACAGCTCCTCATTCTCGTGGCGCGGCAGGGGATCGCTGCGCCTCTGCCCTTAGTCATGCGGCGGGTGATCACCGGGGTTGCATCGGATTTCGGGGATTGTTCCGCGGAAAACACGAACGGCCGGGAAGCCCGCAGTGGACTTCCCGGCCGCCCGGCTGTTTCTCGGTGTCTCAGCCCCGGTGGCTCAGCGGGCCAGCGCCGACAGCTTCTGCCAGCTCGCCCAGTCGTAGGTCCAGTCGCTGTAGTCGCCGTCCTTCGCGCTCAGCGTCTGCGTGCTGCCGGTGATCTCGACCGGGTCGCCGGGGAGCACGCCGTCGTAGTACTCCTTGGCGCGCGCGGGCGACAGGTTCAGGCAGCCGTGCGAGACGTTCTTCTTGCCCTGCGCCCAGACCGACGCGGCCAGGCCGTGGATGAACTCGCCGTTGTTGGAGATCCGGACCGCCCACGGCACCACGACGTTCTCGTAGTGGTACTTCGGGTTGCTCATCGCGTACGTGGCCTGCTTGCCCATGACGACGTGCACGCCGCTGTGGGTGACGCGGCCGGGGTCGGAGTCGAGGCCGTAGCTCACCGGGTAGTCGGCGATCTGCTGGCCGTCGCGGATCACCTGCATGGTGTGCTGCGTGGTGTTGCCCTTGACGATCTGCGAGCGCCCGATGGCGAAGCTGGCCGAGACGTCCTGCTTGCCGTACACGCCGTCACCGATCTTGACGCCGTAGATCTTGGCGTTGACCTTCACCTGCGTGCCGGGCTTGAAGTACTCCTTCGGCCGCCAGTGCACCGAGGTGTCGCCTTCCATCCAGCCCCACGAGCCCTCGGTCTTCGGCGTGGTCTCGACCGACAGCGCCTTCTCGACGGAGGCCTTGTCGGTGACGCGGCTGGGGAAGGTCAGGGCGATCGGCATCGCGATGCCGTACGTCTGGCCGTCACCGACGTTCAGGCTGGCCGCCAGCTGGCGCTTCGGCTTGACCGTGGTGAACGCGCCGGCGATGGGCACGTTCTTGCCGTCGGCGCCCTGTGCCTGGCCGGACCAGGTGTAGGTCTTGCCGTAGCCGAGCTGTTCGGTGGTGGTCCAGCTCTTCTTGTCCGCCGACGCCTGCCCCTGGACCTGCTTGCCGTCCGGGTTGGTCAGCGTGACCGACGTGATCGTGCCGTCGGTGACCTGGACGACGACCGGTTCGCCGGGCGCGACGTCCTGGGCGCCGCCCGCCGGCGACACCGTCAGCTTCGCGGGCTGCGCGGTGGGTGCCGGCGAGCTCGTCGGGCCCCCGCCCGACGTCCCGCTCGCCGAGACCGTCGGTTCGCTGCTGCACGCCCCCAGCGTCAGCACGGCGACCAAGCCCAAGGCCACGGCAGCGCCGCGGCGCCGCGTGGAATTCCTCACCGTCACACCCATCCCCTTTTTGCCCCTTTGGTGCTTCCCCTCTTCGAGACGCCCCGCAGACCGTGTACGTTGAGCAACATTGATGTGACGAGCGTCACATTGGTCGGCGGAAGCTTTCACTGAGGGGGCACGGCCGACTCCGAGCCGTATTCGGTGATCACGGTGTCGCAGTGCGGCGCCAGACTAGCCGGTGGGTCCGACAGAACGGGGCGGGAGCCCTACGACGTTCCGGTGACCTTGGTGCGCACAGCCGGTTTTCGCCTCGATCACGGGGTTCAACTTTGGCCAGATCCCGGTAGTCTGCTCTCAGGCCGTCGTTTTGCGTGTTCGTGGCTTCACACTCGCGGAACTTCTGACGCGAGCCATGGAGCCGACCCGCTCTTGACTCGTCTCGTTGGAACCGCCCGGGACGGTCGGGGTGCCGCTTCGGTGGCATTCGAAGCGGATCTGTGTAACGAGGAGTACAGCGGTGGCGCAAGGCACTGTGAAGTGGTTCAACGCGGAGAAGGGCTTCGGCTTCATCGCGCAGGACGGCGGCGAAGGCGACGTGTTCGTTCACTACTCGGAGATCGAGGGCCGCGGCTTCCGCACCCTCGAGGAGAACCAGCGAGTGGAGTTCGAGGTCGGCCAGGGCCAGAAGGGTCCGCAGGCCCAGAAGGTCCGCGCGATCTGAAACTGAGGCGGAACAAGCCTCACAGGCCCTTTGCGCGTCTTAAGGCCTGAGTGAAGGGCCCCCGGCAGTTGTGTCGGGGGCCCTTTCTCATGAGGTCTGCGTGCGCCGGCTCAGTGCCGGGCGACGGCCGGCGCGTCGAAGGCGTCGGCGGGGAAGTGGAACTCGTCGGTGAGGTCGCTGACCTCGACAGCACCGGCCTGCTGCCGCTGGTCCTGCAGGGAAGAGGCCTGCCCCTCCCAGTTGAGCCGCTCCAGGATCCATTCCTGGGCGAGCGCCTGCGGCGAGATCTCCCGCTCGGCGGCGATGTCCTTGAGCTGCTGGTTGGCCACGAGGCTCATGCGCAGCTGGATGACCTGAGCTTCACCGAACCGCTTGCCGGACCCGGTGCTCTCCAGATCGTTCTCCGGAGCAAGCGCGGCGAGGTACGAGGTGAGCTCGGTGTCCTCGACGGCACCGTCGTCCGCAGGCTTCGCGGCACCACGATGACGCCCGGAAGACGCGGCGGCTTTCAGGTTCGTGCGGCTGCTCAAGCGGCCAAGGGAGGGAAGAGGCACAACGCCACGATAACGTTTGCATCTCGCCACACAAACCACTGTGAGCTACAACACGCCCCCAGTATTCCCCATTCAGCCCAATCCCCACCCATTCAGACCAACCCCCAACAACACAAAGCAACCCCCACCTAACCCTCCGAGTCGATCACGCACAGTCCCCAACCTTCCGCACAAACGGCGGCAGATCGCCAGGGCGCGCAGCGCCCGAGGCGCACAACGGACCACGCTGGAAGCCGAGCGCGAGGCACCGTGGGGGGTCCGGGGGGCTCGGCCCCCCGGGTCAGCACACCGAAATGTGGGCCCAGGCGAAGGGCGAAGCCCGAAGCGGGCCAGGAAATGGAGGACCCCCGCGCCAGGGGGAGGAACGCGGGGGTCGGAGGGGATCTCCACAGGCGCTGACCGGGGGTGTGTCAGCACTTCGATTGTTGCACGAGTTGGGTGGTTGGGCGAGTGGAGAGCGGGAAATTTCCCCGTGTGGTGTCACTTTGCTGCGGGGGTGACGTTCGTTCGGGTGGGGTTCTTCTTCGAGGTTGCCGATTGCGCTGCGTTGAGCGGAGTGTGGCCTCAGGTTCACTCTCCGGGGGGCTGTGTGTGGTGGCCGGCGCTGGTTAGCCTCGCGGCCAAGTTGTTGTGAGCCGTGTGGAGGGGCTATGAGCGGGTCTGTTGAAGTGCGGCAGTTCCTCCTTCGGTACGAAGGTGCCGATGGGGGGAGTGCGCCGTTTGCCGGGGCGTTGCCGGCGCAGCGGAGTGGGGCGGCGGATGCGCAGCGGGTGTCGGATGATCAGGTCCGGCGGGCTCGGCTGGCGGTGGCGCACGGTGCGCTGGGGGTCGAGGACTGTGGTCAGTTGCTGGAGATGCTGGGCTTGAACCTGGATGAGGACGGGCAGGCGCCGGTTCAGCGTTGAGGGTGTGGTGGCGGGTGGGTCCGGTGTGTTCCGCTGGGCCCGTCCGGTGATATCTCCGCTGGTTGTGCTGCTTTCCGGCAAGTGATTGCCCAGTTGTGGGCCGCTGTTTGACGCCCGTTTCGTAACAGTGTTACGGTTGCTGGGTCGAAAGGGGCGGACATGACGACGACCGAGGGTGCGGCGGGGTTGGCGAACCGGATCCGGCCGGTGGTGCAGGTGCTGGGCGGGAAGTTCATGACGTCGCCGGAGCTGGCCGCGGTCGAGGCGGAGGTGGGCCTGCCGCCGCGTTCGCTGTACGTCCGCGGACGGTCGGCGGTACTCGGCGACGTCCCGCCGAAGGTGGCCGCGGAGCTGTTCGGCATCTTCCCGCACTGGCTGTTCGAGTTCGTCCTGCCGCCGGCGACGGCGGCCCTCGATGCGCCCGCCGCGGTTCGCGCCTACGCGGAGTCATCGGCTCGGTGGTTACGCGTCAGCCTTTCGGCCGTACCGGAGCCCGGCCGCTTGGCGGAGCTCGTGTTCCGCGTCGTCGACGCCGCGGACGCAAGCGGGCTGGCGCTCTTCGCGGGGTGGAAGAACGCCGAGCGTCCCGAGGGTGACGTCGAGCGCCTCGGCTTCGCGCTGATGGTCTTCCGTGAGCTGCGTGGGGGTCTTCACTTCGCGGCCCTGCGCGCGTTGGGCCTGTCGGTCCCGCAAGCGGTGATCGCTGATCCTGAGGGCGGTCGCGAGCGCCTGCTGCGCACGGCGTGGCCCGAGGACGCGGCCGACGAGCTGGTCGCTTCGGCGGAGCGCAAGCCGGACCTGCGCGACCGCTGGCACCGGGCCGAGGCCCTGACCGACGACCGGATCGGCGAGCTGCTGGCGTCGGCGCTGTCCGAGCCCGAGCAGGCCGAGCTCGCTCGCCGCCTGGCGGAACTGGCGGAGTTTGCGCAGGTCTGAGCCTCGCTGGAGGCTTAAGGAACCCCCTGTGCAAAGGGGTGGCGGCGTGCCCTATGCTTGTAATCGCTCCCAGGGGAACCTGAGAGCGCGGTCGGTCGGTCACCCGAAACCGACCGGGCTCCCATCGTTCAGCGGCCTAGGACTCCGCCCTTTCAAGGCGGCAACGCGGGTTCGAATCCCGTTGGGAGTACGCAGTACTGTAGTAAAGCAAGACTGTAGTAGCGCAAGGCCCTGTGGCGCAGTTGGTTAGCGCGTCGCCCTGTCACGGCGAAGGTCGCGGGTTCGAGTCCCGTCAGGGTCGCAAGATCGTTCGGCTCCTTGCCGGCGTTCCCGGCCAGGTAGCTCAGTTGGTACGAGCGTCCGCCTGAAAAGCGGAAGGTCGCCGGTTCGACCCCGGCCCTGGCCACCGTTCTGATCAGCCCAAACAGCCCCCACCGAACCCGGCGGGGGCTGTTTCGCGTGCGCTCTCTCAGTCTCCGTCTCACTCGCCCTTCTTGCGCCCCTTCCGTCGCTTGCCCTTGCTCTTGCGTTCGGGCTTCCACAGGTACTCGTTCAGCTGGTCCGCGATGTCCCTGCGAAGGCCGCCGGTCATGTGCTGGTACCGCTTCGCCATGGGGCTGTTCGACCAGCCCATGAACTCCATCACGGCCCGCTCCGGCACCCCGAGCACGAGCAGCACTGTGGCCGCGGTGTGCCCGCGCGTCATGCAACCGGGCCTCCCGCCTCTTCGGGAGCGCCTTCCGCTCGTCCAGGTCCCGGCGCGGGTCGAGCGGCTTCCCGTTCGGCTGGGTGAACATCCACTCGCCCCCGTGCCACTCGGACCCGGCCGACGACTTCACGTCGACTTCGACCAGGCCGCCGCCGTGCCACTGCGGGCACCACCGGGCGTGGCTCACGCAGTCCGGCGGGCTCGGCTTCCGGTAGTGCCGTTTGCAGTTCTCGGGACAGGACTTCATCTTGTGGTACTTCGCGCCGCACTCGAAGACCTGGCCGGCTGTCGCTGTGGGACGAGGTCAAGAAGTTCGTGTATGAGACGGACAAGGGGAGGAGATGCTCGGGGCCGAGTGCGCGGAGCTTATGGCCAAGATATCCGGCCGCGAAGAATCTGGAGAACAAGGCGAACGCAGCTTCGTCGAGCTGACGATGGACGCTGCCACGGACTTCGGCGAGTTCCACTTTCCTGGCGATGCGAAGATCGAAAGGGTTTCGGGATGGCTGTGGCGCCAGGGCTACTAACCCCGGACGTCGACAGCTCGGATCTCCTCCAGTGGCGCCTGCGGCACGACGTAACGCCGTGCCGCAGGCGCCGGCTGCTAGCTGCGCGGGAGCCGGTGGTTGCTCACGGGGCGGAGCAGCCCGCCGAAGCGGCCTTCGAGCTGCCGGACGATGCCCTCCGGCGTGCTCTCCCGCAGCGGGATGACCCAGAGGATGTCCCAGGTCTTGCCCCGGTCGGGCAACTGGCATGTGCGTATCAAGCCCCGGGTTCATGAGTGCCTGCGGACGTGCAGGTCAGGGCCCTGCGGCCGAGGTGAAACGGATGAATTCCACCCTGCGCGAATCTGGCAACCTTCGACCGCGTCGGGGTTATCATGGGCGTATGGGGTCCCGGGGACGACGAGTCGGGCTGCGGCGGGGCGGAGCTGTCGAGCCTGAGGTTCGCGTGCCAGACATCGTGGGGATGTACCCGTGGGAAGCGCGTCGACTAGTCGCGATGGACAATCTGGGGTTGACGGGGCCCGGAGCTCATGCCGACGAAACCGGTGGGTGGCTCGGCAGGCGAATTGCCGGTCAGGCGCCTTCGGCGGGTGAATGGTTACCGCCCGGTGGGACCGTGACCGTGTGGTTTGATGATGGGCCGGGCAGCGCAGGAATACGTGAGCCCCGACGTCCGGTGCCTCCGGTTCGCAGCGACGACCCTGAACCTGGCCTCTAGATACGTGAGGGCTGGACAGAAACGCCAGCCCCACATATCTCGACGTCCAGTGCGAGCTGACCAGCCTAGTTGATGTATGGCACAATAACCACCGGAACAGTGTCGATCGCGCAGATCATGGACCGAACTGAAACGGTGCTACAGAAATCTGGCACCGTGTTCCAGTTCCATCCCGGTGGCAGGTTGATCGTTGCACCCAGTCGTACAATATATGAGCCGTTGCAGTTCCCGATACCTGCGCAGTAGTATGTATTAAATGTAGGCGAGTATCCGCATTGTGTGCCGATTCCATCCGGGGTGCCGCAAATGCCCTCTGTTCCATTTTGGACACTAACGTTCCGGAAGAGGAGGTCGGAACTCGTGCTGACATAGGATACGTCATAGCACTGCACGTACCCGTGCCAGTCCGCGTCTGACGCTTCTGTGAGAAGTGTTTCGTCGTGGTAGTACCACTCGACTTGCAGATCGAGGTCAATCCACTGCCCGGAGCACGACGGGTTGATGTCGGCCAGGGATGCCGTCTTGTGTCCGTTCGAGACTTGGGTCTTGTTCAGCTGCTCGATAATGCTGGGTCTGATGTGCGACTCCGCTGTTCTCTTGACCAGGTGTGGCTGCGCACTGCCGCTGCCCCCACGATTCGAAGCGAAGGAAGCATCGGCGAACAAAGTGAGTCCCATGACGCAGCTGGCCGCGACTGCGAGTCCCTTAAGTAGAAGGCCGGATGGCCGTGACATTCTGATGATACCTCCAGTGTTCACCAACGAAAATGTTCGGGTTAAGGTCGATGGTAAAGTGTGCTCGTTGTTCTCGAACGCGAGCGACGCCACATCGACGGCGTTGGCTGGCTCCGCGCCGGCGCCGGTTCGACCCCGGCCCTGGCCACCGTTCTGATCAGCCAAAAACAGCCCCCACCAAACTTGGCGGGGGCTGTTTTGTTGTCGGCCCGTCTCGCCGCGGCGTTGGTCCAGCGGAAATGTCGGTGCCGCCGGGCATCATGGCCCCATGGCGCAGAACGTCTGGGACGCCGAAGCGGCCACCTTCGACGAACAGCCCGACCACGGCCTGCGGGATCCCGTGGTCCGCGCCGCCTGGGCGGGGCTGCTCCTTCCGCTGCTGCCGCCGGCGCCCGCCGTTGTTGCCGATCTCGGGTGCGGGACCGGCAGTCTCACCCTGCTCCTCGCCGAGGCGGGGCACGACGTCTGTGGCGTGGACCTCTCCGAGCGGATGCTCGACGAGGCCAGAGCGAAGACCGCGGGTGTCCGGGTCGAGCTGCGGCAGGGTGATGCGGCCGATCCGCCCTGCGCGGACCACTCCTGCGACGTCGTCCTGGTGCGGCACGTGCTGTGGGCCATGGCGGACCCGGCCGCCGCCGTCGGGCGGTGGGTGCGGCTGCTGAAACCGGGTGGCCTGCTGCTCCTCGTCGAAGGCCGGTGGTCCACCGGCGCCGGGCTCACCGCGGCCGAGTGCCGGGAGCTGGTGCGCGCGCACCGGGAAGAAGCGGCCGTCCGGCAGCTGACTGATCCGGCGCTGTGGGGCGCCGAGATCGAGGACGAGCGGTACCTCGTCGTCAGCCGCAGCTGAGGGAAGCGACGAGTCGGTTGGGCCGAACGAGTGAACCGCTGAAGCCCGTGTCCGGACCGCGGCGACAGCCTCGACCGACCGGCGAAGGCAGCCCACCAGGGGCCGCCGCCCGACACGGGGAGCCGGACATGCGTTACCTCCTTACCCTCCACATGAACCCCGCCCTCTGGAGCACCCTCGGCGACGACCAGAAGAACGCCGTCTACGAAGGGCACGGGGCCTTCATCCAGCTCATCACCGAATCCGGGGAAATGGTCGAGACCAAGGCGCTCGCCGAACCCGGTGAGAGCAAGACCGTCCAGGTCAAAGGCGGCGTGGCGCACACCAAAACCGGTGGCTTCGTCGAGTCCGACACCTTCCTCTGCGGCTACTACGTCGTCGACGTGGCGAGCGAAGCGCGGGCCGTCGAGCTGGCGGCGAAGATCCCGGATGCCCAGTACACCGCCGTCGAGGTGCGGCCGGTCGTCCACGAAAGTTGACCTCCAGTGCGGTCGAGGGTTCACCATGAACCCATGACCACTGAAGGGGAATGGGGCATCGGCGCCGTCGATCTCGACGCCTACCTCGCGCGCGTCGGGCAACCGCGGCGGACGCCGTCCGAAGCCGCGCTCACCGAACTCATGCGGGCGCACGTCGGGGCCGTCCCGTTCGAGAACATCGACGTCGTTCTCGGGCAGCACCAAGGGATTTCGCTCGATGTCGTGAGCGCGAAGCTCGTCGGACGGCGGCGGGGCGGCTACTGCTACGAACAGAGCGGCCTCTTCGCCGCCGTCCTCGAGCGGCTCGGCTACACCGTGCACCGGCTTTCCGCGCGCGTGCAGCCGCGGCGGCCCGGGCCCTACACGCACATGACGCTCGTCGTCGACGTCGACGGCAAGCAGTTCCTCGCCGACGTCGGGTTCGGCGCCGGGATCCTCGATCCCATGCCGCTCGTCGACGGCCACGAGGTCGACCAAGCCGGGTGGCCGCACCGCATCACCGGAAACGACGGCTGGTGGACGCTGCAGAAGGGCGACGAGGACACCCTCGAATTCCGCCTCAACGAGATGCACCCCATCGACTACGAGGTCTACCACCACTACACGTCGACCCACCCGAAGTCGCCGTTCACCGGGCGCCTGGTGATCATGACGATCGAGCCGGGCGTCAGCCGCAAGCTCCTCGGCCGGGAACTCACCGTCGAAAAACCCGACGGCAGCAGCGAAACCACCACCGTCGCGCCCGACGAACTCGACGCCACGCTCAAGGAGCTCGGCATCGAGCTGACGGCGGACGAGCTCGAGCGCTTTACTAACTATACCGCACCTCCCCCCCGGGCGGCCGGGCCGGGCCGGCCGGGGTGTTCGCCCGGCCCGGGGCCGCAGCCCCCCGGGCGTCGCCCCCCCCGCGGCCCCCCCGACTCGACGCCCTCGGCGATCACCGTCAGGTCCACCGCGTGGGCCATCGCGATGATGCTCGTGACGATCGCCTCCGCGTCCCGCGACTCGGCGATCCCGGTGATGAACGAGCGGTCGATCTTGAGCGTGTCCAGCGTCAGCCGGCGCAGCTGCGCGAGCGACGAATAACCCGTGCCGAAGTCGTCGATCGCCAGCAGCACGCCCAGGGAACGCAGGGACGCCAGCACTTCCGCGGCCGCTTCCTGATCGCGCATCAACGCGCTTTCGGTGACCTCCAGGCACAGCGCGCCGGCCGGCAGCCCGGTGGCCGCCAGCGCGTCCTGGACCGCGGGCACCAGGTGCGGGTCGTCGAGCTGGCGGGCGGAGAGATTGACCTTCAGCGTCAGGTCCAGGCCCTGGCCGACCCGCCGCGCGGCGAGCTCGCGGGTCGTCGCGCGCAGCATCTCCTTGCCGATGACGTTGATCAGGTCGCTCTCTTCGGCGAGCGGGATGAATTCCGCCGGCGAAATCGCGCCGTGGCGGGGGTGCGTCCACCGCAGCAGCGCTTCCACCGCGACCATCTTGCCGGTCCGCAGGTCGACGACCGGCTGGTACGCGGGCCAGAGCTGACCGTCGTGGACCGCGTAGCGCAGGTCCTGCTCCATCCGCAGCCGCCGCTGCATCCGCTCGCGCAGGCCGACGTCGAAGAAGTGGTGCCGCCCCCGGCCGAGCGCTTTCGCCTGGTACATCGCGACATCCGCGTCGCGCAGCAGGTCCTCGGCACTGCGGCGGTCGTCGCGGCCGACGAGCACGACACCGATGCTCGCGTCGAGGTGCAGCTGCCTGCCGAGGACGCCGATCGGCTCGGCCAGCGTGGCCCGCAGGTGTTCGGCCAGCGCGTGGACCTCGCCCGCGTCGGTGACCTCGGCGGTGACGACGACGAACTCGTCGCCGCCCAGCCTGCCGACCAGGTCTTCGCGACCCGAGCTGCGACGCAGGCGTTCGCCGACGATCCGCAGCACCTGGTCACCGACCGAGTGCCCGAGCGAGTCGTTGATGACCTTGAACTTGTCCAGGTCGAGGAACAGCACGGTGACCGTGCCGCGCTCGCGGGCGTCGAGCCTGCCGAGCACCAGGGTCCGGTTCGCCAGCCGGGTCAGGGGGTCGTGGGTGGCGTCGTAGGCGAGCTGCGCGCTGATCGCGCGGGTCTCGGTGATGTCGGTGAACGACGTGACCACGGTCATCGCCGCCGGGTCGTCCGGGTCGAGCAGCCGGGAGGTCAGCGACACCCAGACGTCGCGGCCGTCCGGCCGGCGCAGGCGGACGACCAGGCCGTTGTGCGTGACCCCGGTCCGCCGCGTCAGCACCGACGGCATCTCGTCCGGCGGGATCCACTGCCCGGCTTCGGTGAACAGCGTCAGCGTGTGGCACGGCACGCCGATCAGGTCGGCTTCGGCGACGCCGAGGATGCGGCAGGCCGCCGGGTTCGCCGCTTCGATGAGCCCGCCGGGACCCATCACGAGCACGCCTTCGTCGAGCGACGCGACGACCGTGCGGTAGTTCTGCTCGGCCCGCCGCCGCGCGGTTTCGTCGGCGCAGACGAGCACGTAGCCGTCGTTCATCTCGGCTGCCGAGACGCGGACCGCCAGGGGAGCGCCGTCCCGCCGCCGGTGCACCGCTTCCGCGACGCCGCCGCCGCGCCGGATGGCCGGCAGGTCGAGCGGTGCGCCGACGAGCTCGCTCGCGCGGCGCCCGACGGCTTCGGCCGCCGTCCAGCCGTAGACCGCCTCGGCGGCCGGGTTCCAGCTGGTCACGACGCCCTCGCCGGTGGTCGCGATCAGCGCGTCGCTGACGTGCGACACCAGTGCGGCCTGGTAGCGGAGGGCGTCGGCGGCCGCCTTCTTCGCCGTGATGTCGCGCATGACGACCTGGTACGTGGCCTCCCCGAGGCGCACCAGCACCGTCTCGACGGCGAACTTGCTGCCGTCCAGCCGGGACATCAGCGCCTCGACGGGCTCACCGGCCTGCCCCGGCTTCGTCAGCCGGGCGAGCTCCTCTTGCAGGACGGCTCGCGCCTCCTCGGCGACGAAGTCGGTGAACCGGCGGCCGACGACCTCGTCGGCGGAACGCGCGGCGAAGGTTTCGAGGGCCGCGCGGTTGGCGTAGGTGAGCACGCCGTGCTCGTGGACGCAGATCGCGTCCGGACTCAGCTCGACCAGTTCGGCGAGCGAGTCGGCCTGCATGTGCGTCCGTCCCCCGTGAAGTCGGCGTGTGGCTCGTCGATTACACCACCGACTCCGGCCCCTGCCTACCCGGCGGAATCCGGGCTCGGCCTGCGGATGCGCTCCCGCAGCCACGGTCCGCAGACCAGCAGCCCGAAGTGCGCGGCGAACGCGTGGCCGAGCAGCGTGACGACCGAGTCGAGGGCCGTCGGGTCGTCGCTCAGCCAGATCGCCGCGATGAACGCCTCCATCGCGGCCAGCGCCAGCAGGCGCGCGCGGCCGGGCAGGGGGAACACCAAGGCGCCGGCGGTGGTGAAGAAGCCGTAGCTGACGCCGATGTCGAGCCAGTGCCCGGCCGAGTTCGGCAGCACGTGCGCGCTGATCAGGGCCATCACCGGCAGTTCGGTGACGAGGGTGGCCACGATGTGGCCGGAGAAGAACACCAGCGCCGTGCGGCGGGCACCGAACCGGCGTTCCAGCGGCGCGACGGCGATCGCGAAGATCAGGGCGTAGACGAGCCAGTTTTCGCCGGGCAGCCAGATCGCGCTGCTCAGCAGGGAGGTCAGCGGGCGCCGCCACAGGTTGTGGGCGTCGGTGCTGGACAGCTGGAGCAGCCGGGCCGTCACCGCCGGGTCGGCGAACTCGAGCAGCAGGGTCGTGGCCAGCAGGACGATCAGGTAGCCGCAGGTGAACGGCGTCGTCTTCGGGTTGGGGACGTACCGGAGCAACGCCCACGGATTGCGCCGGCGCGCGACGGCGATCGAAGGGATCGGCCGTTCGGCTCTCAGCACCATGGACTGAGCTTCGGTGGTCATGCTGGGAGTATCACGAGCGGCAGCTTAGAAAACGCTGTGGATGTCACTCACTGTCAGACTTTGCGTTACGTGACGAATTTTTGCCGGACCTTCACCCGTTCGGGGGCCTTTTACGGTAAGAATACGGCCACGATGACGGCCGAAAGGCCCCTCGGGAAGGTCAGTCGGGGTGAACGACGAGGTATCGGTCGCCGAGCTGCTCGTGCGCGAGGGCTGGGGCGACCGTCCGGGACCGGGCCAGTCACGCTGGCGCGTGGTCGCGGTGATGCTCGCCGTCATCGTGGGCTGCGGCGCCGCCGCGGCGCTGGTCGCCTTCGGCGGCAAAGAGCGCGAGGACGCCTCCCCGGTCGACCAGATCCAGGTCATCCCCTTCCCGCAGCGCACCACCGGGCTGGGCGGTGCCGACCAGGCCACCGACTCCCCGCCGGACGGCGGGATCGGTGGCGGTACCGGCGGCGACGTCGTCACGGCGTCGAACGAGCACCGCGGCACCGTCACCGAGGTGCCGGGCCGCAACCCGGCCACCGAAACCGCCGGAATCGGTGCCGGAACCGGGTCCGCGACGCCGACCCCCACGCCGTCCGGCACCGCACCCGCGACCACCGGTGGCGCCTCGACGACACCGCCGCCGACCGGGAACCCGACGTCGCCCGCCGGGCGCCCGCCGACGCCGACCCCGACACCACCCCGACCGACGACATGCTTCCTGGTCATCTGCTGGTGATCAGGCCAGCTGTTCCGCGAGGTCGCTGAAGTCCGAGGTGTTCCAGCGCTCCGGGCGCATCACGATCGCGATGTTGCTCCCGTGGGCCTCGTCGGTCGCGTCGGTGTAGGCCTCGCTCACCCCCGGCGGCAGGTAGCGGGCCGCCATCTCGTGCCGCTCCGCCTTCGTCATCGGCCACGACTTCACGACCGGGCCCTCGACCGAGACGTACTTGTAGACGCCGTCCTGCTGCTGGACGCACAGCGCGAACCGGCCGGTCGCCTCGATCAGCCGGGCTTTCCGCAGGCCGGGTGAGGTCATCACGACGACATCGCCACCCGGCTCGTAGCGGTACCAGATCGGCGTGGTGAGCGGCGCCCGCCCGGGCTCGGCCGCGACGCTCAGCACGCCGACCTGCGGCTCGGCGAGGAACGCTTCGCGCTCGTCCTTGGTCATCTTGCGGGCCATGGAGACTCCTTAAGGCAAATGGATTTGACTTAAGGCTAGCCATAGAGCGACCTCTAAAGCAAGAGTCTTTGCTTTAGGATGGACTCATGACCCGACCCGGCGGCCGCAGCGCCCGTGTTCGCGACGCGGTGCACGACGCCGTCGTCGAGCTGCTCGCCGCCGGCGAGATCGACGCGGCGATCCCGAAGATCGCCGAGCGGGCGGGGGTGAACCCGACCAGCATCTACCGCCGCTGGGGCAGCCGCGACGCGCTGCTGCTCGACGCGGCGGTGACGCGCCTGCGCTCGACGTCCCCGATTCCGGACACCGGTTCGCTGCGCGGCGACCTGCTCGGCTGGGCCGAGGGCGTCGAACGCGCGATGCGCGACCGGCACGGCCAGATCCTGCTCCGAGCGCTCGTCGCCACCCTGCGGCCGGACGAGAAGCCGATCGAGTACCTCCAGGCCCGCGGTGACGACCTGCAGGCCGCCCTCGACAAGGCCGCGGCGCGGGGTGAGCCGGTGCCGTCGGTCGACGAGGTGCTCGACTTCGTCCTGGCCCCGCTCTACCTGCGCGTGCTGTTCCGGCGTCCGGTCGAGCCGGGCACCGGTACCGTGCTCGTCGACCGGCTGCTCAACGCGCGTCGAGCAGGTCCGGCTCCGAGCGCCGGCCGAGGTGGTTGAACAGCAGGTTCAGCACGAAGGCGAGCACCGCCGCCACCGTGATCGAGCTGCCGCAGATCGTCTGCAGCCAGGCCGGGAAGTGCTTGAAGATGTCCGGCGCGAACGCCGGCAGCAGGCCCACGCCGAGGGCCACCGCGACGACGAAGGTGTTGTGGTTGCCGGAGAACTCCACCGTCCGGAGGTTCTGGGCGCCGACCGCGGCGACCATCGCGAACATCACGACGGCGACCCCGCCGACCACCGGTTCCGGGATGGCCGCGATGAACGCGCCGACCTTCGGCACCAGGCCCATCAGCACCAGGATCCCGCCGGTCACCGCGACGACCCAGCGGCTGCGCACGCCGGTCATCCGCACCAGGCCGACGTTCTGCGCGAACGCCGTGTCGGGGAAGGAGTTCATCACCCCGCCGAGCACGGCCGAGACGCCGTCGGTGGCCAGGCCGCGCGCGAGGTCGGCGTCGGTCGGCGGGCGCCCGGTGATCTCGCCGACGGCGATCATGTCGGCGGTCGACTCGGTGAATGTCACCAGCATGACCACGCACATCGACAGGATCGCCGCGACCGGGAACGTCGGCGCGCCGAAGTGGAACGGCGACGCGAGCCCGAACCAGCCGGCCGCGTGCAGGCCGTCCCAGTGCACCAGTCCCATCGGGATCGCCACGACCAGCCCGATGGCCAGCGCGAGCAGCGGCCCGATCTGGTTGGCGAACCCGCGCAGCACCCGGGTGAAGAGCACGAGCAGCGCGAGCACGCCGAACGCCAGCCCGAGGTGCGACGGCGCCGCGTAGTCCGGTGCCGTCGTGTCGTGGCCGGCGATCATCGCCGCGCCCGGGCCGAGCAGCGAGACACCGATGACCAGCAGCAGGGTCCCGGTGACCAGCGGCGGGAAGAACCGGATCAGCTTCGCGAACGGCCTCGCGATGAGCAGCCCGAACACACCGGACGCGATCATCGCGCCGTAGACCGCGGGCAGGCCGTACTGGGCCGCGATGAGAATCATCGGGTTGACGACGGTGAACGTCGCCCCCGCCACCACCGGCAGCCGGATGCCCAGCAGTTTCCCGATGCCGACGGCCTGTATGAGCGTCGCGATGCCCGCGACCAGCAGATCGGCGTTGACCAGCAGCCCGATCGTCGCCGGGTCGAGCTTCAGCGCGCTGCCGACGATCAGCGGCACCGCGACCGAACCGGCGTACATGATCGACATGTGCTGGAGGCCGAGCAGGGCCAGCCGGCCGGCGGGCAGCCCCTGGTCGACCGGGTGGACCGCGGATTCCGTCATGAGCGCCCCCTGTACAGCAGCCTGTCGATGTCACAGCCAACGCGGTGCCGGTGACGGTTGCAAGTCCCGGCCGTGATGATCATGTTTCGGGGGGCGGCGCGAAGGCCGGGAATGTGTGACCATCGGTGCATGACTTCGGGTGGCATTTCCCAGGTGGGCCCGCCGTTTCGCGCCGATCACGTGGGGAGCCTGCTGCGGCCCCCGGTGTTGCGCGACGCACGACGGCGGCACGAAAGCGGCGAGATCGGCGCGGAGCAGCTCCGCGCGGTCGAGGACGACGCGATCCGCGACGTCATCAAGATGCAGAAGGCCGCCGGGCTGAGTTCGGCGACCGACGGCGAGTTCCGGCGCGCTTCCTGGCACATGGACTTCATCTACGCGCTCGGCGGCATCTCGAAGAGCGACCAGCGGCTGCACGTCAAGTTCCACAACCTGGCGGGCGACCTCGAGTTCAGCCCGCCCGGGCTGCAGGTCGACGGCAAGGTGCGGCTCGACGAACCGATCTTCGCCGACCACTTCCGGTTCCTGCAGTCCCATGTGGACCCGGGTGTGACGCCGAAGCTGACCATCCCGTCGCCGAGCATGGTCTACTACCGCGGCGGCCGGGCCGCGGTCAGCGAGACCGTCTACCCGGACCTCGAGGAGTTCTTCGCCGACCTGAGCTCGGCGTACTCGGCGCAGGTCGCGGCGATGAGCGGCCTCGGCTGCCGGTACCTGCAGCTCGACGACACGAGCCTCGCGTACCTGAACGACCCGGCGCAGCGGGAGCTCGTCGCGCGGATGGGCGGCGACCCGGACACCCAGCACCTGCGCAACATCGCGACGATGAACGCGGCGCTCGAAGGCCGTCCCGAGGGCCTGACCGTGACGACCCACCTGTGCCGCGGCAACTTCCGCTCGTCGTGGGCCGCGGAGGGCAGCTACGAGTTCGTCGCCGAGGCGCTGTTCGGCGAGCTCGCCGTCGACGGGTTCTTCCTCGAGTACGACGACGAACGCTCCGGCGGGTTCGAGCCGCTGCGGTTCGTGCCGAAGGACAAGAAGGTGGTGCTCGGCCTGGTCACGACCAAGCGGCCGGAGCTGGAGGACCCGGACGTCCTGGTGCGGCGGATCGAGGAGGCGGCGCGGTACGTCGACATCGACCGGCTGTGCCTGTCACCGCAGTGCGGCTTCTCCTCGACCGAGGAGGGCAACGACCTGACGCCGGACGACCAGCTGCGCAAACTGGAGCTGATCGTGTCGACGGCCGACCGCGTCTGGGGCGGCCACTGATGATCACCTGCGTCGTCGACTACGTCATCGACCCCGCGAAGCTGCCCGACTTCGAACGCTTCGCCGCGGCATGGATGCGTCTCGTGCAACGGGAGGGCGGGATCCACCACGGGTATTTCCTGCCGTCGGAGGGCGCGAGCGACGAAGCCCGGGCGCTGTTCAGCTTCGAAAGCCTGGCCGCGTACGAGCGTTACCGGACGCTGTTCGGCGTCGACCCGGACTTCATCGAGGCCGACAAGATCCGCGAAGAGAGCGGCTGCGTGGTCCGGTACCGGCGCTCGTTCATGCGCCCGCTGCTGCCGGACGACGACCTCTGAGAGCGAGGCGCCCCGGGTGCGGACCCGGGGCGCCTCGTCAGGTCAGTCGCAGTTTCCCCAGGCGTAGCGCCCGCCGGACGCCAGGCCCGAACCGTGTGCGACGAAGCCGTCGTACTGAACGCACTGGTTGTTCGCCGACACCTTGACGGCCGCGTAGTACGCGAACTGGCCGTCGTCGTCCTGCCACGTCCCGCCTTTCACCAGGATTCCGGCATCGACGTACGTCTTCGTGCCGACGTCGACCGACTTGATGGTGGCGACGCAGTTGGCGTGCGCGGAGTTGTACATCAGGTGGACCTCGCCCCACTTGGCCGTGCCGTACATCACGTCGCGCTCGCCGTCTTTCGCGGGAGACCACGAGCCGCCGAAGTCGTGGGAGCAGGCCTCCGCCGCCGTGTACGGGTTGGTCGCGGCCGAAGCCACGGGTCCGGTGATCGCGGCCGCGCTCAGCGCCGCGGCGGCGACAATCCCGGTTTTCGCCCAGGCCTTCACGTGTTCTCCCCTCGTAATGCGCCTCGGGCGAGGCGCACCATCCCACACGCCCTGGCACGACCCGCGGTTTAGCTGCGGGTTGCGGCTCGTCCCGCCGGTGCGAAAACTGGCCCCATGCGACACAGCGCGCAGCGGCCGCCGTCGGTGGTGGATCGCGTCCTCGACCTCCTGGGCGCCTTCACCGCCGACCGGCCGCGGCTCACGCTGTCCGAGCTCAGCCGGCGGGCCGGGCTGCCGCTGTCGACCACGCACCGGCTCGCCGGCGAGCTCACCCGGCGCGGTGCCCTCCTGCGCGACGAAACCGGTGCCTACCGCGTCGGGCTGTGGCTCTGGGAAGTCGCCTCGCTCGCCCCGCACGGCGCGGAGCTGCGGGAGAGCGCGATGCCGTTCCTGGAAGACCTCTACGAAGCCACGCACCAGAACGTGCAGCTCGCCGTGCTCGACGGGCCCGAGGTCGTCTACGTCGAGCGCATCTCCGGCCGCGGTGCCGTCAACGTCCTGACCCGCGTCGGCGGGCGGCTGCCCGCGCACGCCACCGGTGTCGGCCAGGTCCTCCTCGCGCACGCTCCGCCCGAGGCCCAAGAGGAAGTCCTGGCCGGTCCGCTCAAGACGTTCACGCCCAAGACGATCGCTTCGCCGGCGCTGCTGAGGCGGGTTCTGGCCGACGTCCGTCGCGACGGCTACGTGATCAGCGACGGCCAGGTCGAGCTGGTCGCGCTGTCGGTGGCGGCGCCGGTCCGCGACGCCGCGGACGAGGTCGTGGCCGCGATCTCGGTGGTCGTCCCGGCGGAGGGGACGGACCCGCGGACGCTGGTCCCGGCGGTCCGGGCCGCGGCGCGCGGGATTTCGCGGGTGCTGGGGGCGCCCCGCGCGGTGCGCTCGGCCGGTGGTTCCTCGACGGCTTGAGCTGGTTGTGGTCGGATGAGGTAGAGGGCTGCCGGATGGGGTGAGGAGAAGGAATGACCACCGTGCTCGTCGTCGGTGCTGGTCAGAGCGGGTTCCAGGCCGTGGCTTCGCTGCGGGACCGGGGTTTCGACGGCCGGGTCGTGCTGGTCGGGGACGAGCCGGGCGTGCCGTACCAGCGGCCGCCGCTGTCGAAGGCCTACCTGGCCGGGACCGCCGGGCTCGAACAGCTGCACCTGCGTGGTGCGGACTTCTTCGCCGAGAAGGACATCGAGCTGGTCGCCGGCCGGGTCGGGCGGGTCGACCGGGCGGCGCGGAAGGCCGAGCTCGAAGACGGCCGCGAACTGGACTACGACTACCTCGTCCTGGCCACCGGCGCCCGCAACCGGACGCTCCCCGTGCCCGGCGCGGACCTCCCGGGCGTGCTGACCCTGCGCACCCGCGACGACGCCGACCGGCTCCGGGCGTCTCTCGAGCGGGCCGGGAACGTCGTCGTCGCCGGTGGTGGGTTCATCGGGCTGGAGTTCGCCTCGCACGCCGGGCGCCCGGTGACGATCGTCGAGGCGCAGGACCGTCTGCTCAACCGCGTCGCGACGCCGGAGATCTCCGCGTACTTCGCCGACCTGCACCGCAACGCCGGGCACACGGTGCTGCTCGGCCAGGGCGTCGCGGCGCTGCACGGCGACGAGCGCGTCCGCGAAGCCGAGCTGGCCGACGGCACCCGGCTGCCCGCCGACCTGGTCGTCGTCGCCGTCGGGGTGGTGCCCGAGACCACGCTCGCCGAGACCGCCGGGCTGCCGGTGCGCAACGGTGTCGTCGTCGACGCGCACCTGCGGACGGCGGACGAGCGGATCTTCGCCATCGGCGACTGCGCCAACTTCCCGTGCGTGCAGGCCGGCGCCGAGACCCGGCTGGAGTCGGTGCAGAACGCCGTCGACCAGGCCCGTTGCGTGGCCGCGGCGATCACCGGCACGCCGGCGCCATACGCCAGCTTGCCCTGGTTCTGGACCGACCAGGCGGGCGCCAAGCTGCAGATCGCCGGCATCCTCTCGGGCGCCGACCGGACGGTGGTCGCGGGCGACCGGACCGAAGGCAAGTTCTCCGTGCTGTCCTTCCGCGACGACGTCCTCATCGCCGTCGAGTCGGTGAACCGGCCCGCCGACCACATCGCCGCGCGCCGCTTGTTCACCGCCGAGCCGAAGCCCGCGTACGCCGATCTCGAGGCCAGCGCCTTCGACCTCAAGGCGCACCTGAAGTCGCGAGCGGCGTGATGCGCACGCAGGTGGCGGTGATCGGCGCCGGCCCGGCCGGGCTGCTGCTGTCGTTCCTGCTGCACGAAGCCGGGATCGACTGCGTGGTCCTGGAAGCCCGCGACCGCGAGTACGTCCGGCAGCGGGTGCGGGCGGGGGTCTGCGAGCAGCCGACCGTCGAGCTGCTGACGTCGCTGGGCCTCGGCGATCGGCTGGCGGCCGAGGGCATGCCGCACGAAGGGCTGTCACTGCGGTTCGACCGCGCCGACCACCGGATCGCCCTCACCGAGCTGACCGGGAAGGCGATCACCGTCTACGGGCAGCAGGAGATCGTCAAGGACCTCATCGACGCCCACGACGCCCGTGGATATCCGATTTCCTTCGAGGTCTCGGCCGTCGAACTGTCCGATGTGGACACGGTGCGGCCGCGGGTCCGTTACCGTGACCGCGAAGGCAGTGCGCAGGTCATCGAGTGTGCCGCCGTGGCGGGCTGCGACGGCTTCCACGGTGTCTGCCGTCCATCCATTCCGGACAGTGCGCTGACGGTGTACGAACGCGAGTACCCGTTCGCCTGGCTGGGTGTCCTGGCCCGGACCCCGCCGTCCCACCACGAGCTCATCTACACCCACCACGAACGCGGGTTCGCACTGCACAGCATGCGGACGCCGGAGATCACCCGGCTCTACCTCCAGGTCGATCCCGCCGAGTCCCTCGAAGCCTGGTCCGACGACCGGATCTGGGCCGAGCTGACCGCGCGGCTCGAGGTCGAGGGCGACTTCACGCTCCGGGAAGGCCCGATCCTCGACAAGGGCATCACGCCGATGCGCAGCTTCGTCGCCGAGCCGCTGCGGCACGGGCGCCTGTTCCTGGCCGGCGACGCCGCGCACATCGTGCCGCCGACCGGCGCGAAGGGCATGAACCTGGCGATCGCCGACGTCCGGGTGCTGGCCCGCGCCCTGGAGGCGTTGCTGCGCGGTGACGAGACGCCCGCCGCGGCCTACTCGGACGCCTGCCTGCGCCGGGTCTGGCGGGCGGAGCACTTCTCCTGGTTCATGACGACGATGCTGCACACCGACCCGCACGCGGACGGCTTCGCGCGGCAACTGCAGCTGTCGCAGTTGCGCTACACGACGTCGTCACGCGCGGCGGCGACGAGTCTGGCGGAGAACTACGTCGGGCTGCCGTTCGCCTGAGATCGTCAACTCGCGGTTGACGATGGACGGTCGTCAACCTACAGTTGACGGCATGACCTTGCCGACCAACATCAAGCTCGACGACCTCATCAACGCCATCAAGAGCAACAACGACCATGACGCCCTCGCCCAGCTGACCGACGCGGTGTACGTGGGTCAGCACCTCGGCGAAGTGGCCGACCACCTGATCGGCCACTTCGTCGACCAGGCCCGGCGGTCGGGGGCGTCCTGGACCGAGATCGGCGCCAGCATGGGCGTCACCAAGCAGGCCGCCCAGAAGCGGTTCGTGCCGAAGGTCGACCCCGGCGGCGACCCCAGTGGTTCGATCGAACGCGTCTACGGCCGCTACACCGACCGGGCGCGGCACGTCGTCGTCGAGGCGCAGAAGGCGGCCGTCGACCACGCCAGCCCGTACATCGACACCGTGCACATCGTCCTGGGCCTGCTCACCGAGCCGGCCGCGCTGGCGGCCGGGGCGATCCTGGCCCAGGGCGTGCAGCTGGACGCCGTCCGCGAAGCCGCCGAAGCGCGGCTGCCCGAGCCGGTCGACCCGGTGCCGAACGTGGTGCCGTTCTCCGGGGCCGCCAAGAAGACCCTCGAGCTGACCATGCGCGAGGGCTTGCGGCTGGGGCACAACTACATCGGCACCGAGCACCTGCTGCTGGCGCTGCTGGAACAGGGCGAAGGCAGTGGCTTCGAGGTCCTCGACGGCCTGGGCGTCAAGAAGGACAAGGCCGAGGCGAAGATCCTGGAGGTGCTGGCGGAGATCCTCGCCGCCCGGGGGCAGTGAGACCGCTCTGGTGGGCCGTCGTGCTCGCGGTGGTTCTCGTGACGCTGCTCTGATCGGGAAGGACCAGGGGGTCTTCCCGGCCGCGCGGGCCCTCACCGAGGGGGAGGGCCCGCGCGTCGCGTCAGGCGTCGGACTCCGGGCGGCCGTCGGCGGCCCAGGCCGTGTGGAACGAGCCTTCGCGGTCCACCCGCCGGTAGGTGTGGGCACCGAAGAAGTCCCGCTGGCCCTGCACCAGCGCGGCCGGCAGCCGGTCCGCGCGGAGGCCGTCGTAGTAGGCCAGCGCCGTCGAGAAGCCCGGCGTCGGGATGCCGAGCTTGACCGCCGTCGAGATCACCGAGCGCCACGAGTCCTGCGCGTCCTCGACCGCCTTGCGGAAGCCGCCCGAGGTGAGCAGCGTCGGCAGCTCCGGCTCGTCGGCGTAGGCCGCGGTGATGTCGTTGAGGAACTTCGCGCGGATGATGCAGCCGCCGCGCCAGATCGAGGCGACCTTGCCCAGGTCGATGTCCCAGCCGTACTCGGTCGCGCCGGCCTGGATCTGGTTGAAGCCCTGCGCGTACGCGACGACCTTCGACGCGTACAGCGCCTGCTCGACGTCATCGGCGAAGCGCTCCAGCGAGGCGCCCGACAGCGGCGCGGCCGAAGGACCGCCGAGACCGCGGGCCGCCGCGCGCAGCGACGTGGACCCGGACAGCGAACGCGCGAAGACGGCTTCGGCGATGCCCGAGATCGGGACGCCCAGGTCGAGGCCGATCTGCACGGTCCAGCGGCCGGTGCCCTTCTGCTCGGCGGCGTCCTCGACGACGTCGACGAACGGCTTGCCGGACGCCTTGTCGACGTGCGCGAGCACCTCGGCGGTGATCTCGATCAGGTAGGAGTCGAGCCGCCCGGTGTTCCAGGTGCGGAACACGTCGGCGATCTCGGCGGGTGCGTAGCCGCCCGCGTGCCGGAGCAGGTCGAACGACTCCGCGATCAGCTGCATGTCGGCGTACTCGATGCCGTTGTGCACCATCTTGACGAAGTGGCCCGCGCCGTCCGCGCCGATGTGCGTGCAGCACGGCTCGCCGTCGACCTTCGCCGAGATGTCCTCGAACAGCGGGCCGAGCGACTCGTACGACTCCTTCGAGCCGCCGGGCATGATGCTCGGCCCGTGCAGCGCGCCTTCCTCGCCGCCGGAGACGCCGCTGCCGACGAAGTGCAGGCCGCGCTCGCGCAGCGCCTTCTCGCGGCGGCGCGTGTCGGCGAAGTGCGCGTTGCCGGCGTCGATGATGACGTCGCCCTCTTCGAGCAGCGGCGCGAACTCCTCGATGACGGCGTCCGTCGGGCCGCCCGCCTTGACCATGATCACGACCTGCCGGGGCCGCTCCAGCGCGTTCACGAACTCCTGCGCGGAGTACGCCGGGATGAAGTCGCCCTCGTCGCCGAACTGCTCCACCAGCGCGCGGGTCCGTTCCTCGGACCGGTTGTGCAGGGCCACCGTGTGGCCGTGCCGGGCCAGGTTCCGGGCCAGGTTGCGGCCCATGACCGCCAGGCCGGTGACCCCGATGCTCGCCTTCTTGCTCATCCGCATCCTTCCAACGACTCTCTCGATTCAGACCCTAGTCCGATCGACGCCTCAAGGGAGGCCACGGAGGAGCAGCTCACCTAGTTCAGGAGAAGCAGCGGATCGGGCCCTTGTTGTAGGCGAGCATGTCCGTGATCGCCGCCACCAGGTCGATCTCCGCGCCCCACTCGGCGCCGTCCAGCTCGGCGTACGCGCGGTGCAAGTTCCCCGGCAGCCGCTCTTGCTCGCTCAGCTCCGCGAACTCGCCCAGGTCCGTCTCCTTCGCCAGCTCCAGCGGGGACAGCCCGGCGGCCTTCCCGCGCTCGGCCGTCTTCTGGAGGAAGGCCAGGTACGCGTCCACTTTGTCCACGACGTCCAGTCCGCACGGGCCGCCGTGCCCGGGCAGGATCACGTCCGGCTCCAGCTCCCGGATCACGTCCAGGCCCTTGCGCCACCCCGCGACCGAGCCCATCAGCGCGAACGGGCTGCCGCCGTGGAACACCAGGTCACCGGCGTAGAGCACGCGCTGCTCGGGCAGCCAGACGAGCACGTCGTTGGTCGTGTGGGCGGCGTGACCGGGGTGGATCAGCCGGATCTCGACGTCCCCGGCGTAGAGGGTGAGCCGGTCGTCGAACACGACCTCCGGCGGCCGCGACTCGAGCTCGCCCCAGTCGTTGCCGACGAAGATGCCGTCGAACGTCTGGATGCCCTCGGCGACCATCAGCTCGCGCGTCTTGCGGTGGCCGATGATCGTGGCGCCCGCGACCAGGTAGTTGCCGTTGGTGTGGTCGCCGTGGTGGTGGGTGTTGACCAGGGTCGTCACCGGGCTGCCGGTCGCGGCCGCGACCGTCTCCAGCAGCGCACGCGTGCGGCGCTCGGTCGAGCAGGTGTCGATCAGCACGGTGTGGTCGCCGGCGTCGACGAACCCGCAGTTGTTGATGTACCAGGAGCCGTCCGGCTGGACGTAGCCGTGGACCCGGTCGGCCAGCGGGGTGACGGCGGCGGCGGAGGGCGAACGATCGGTCACCGGCTCACTATGCCCGAGAGCGCGCTCCGCCGGTTGGCGGAAAAATTACGAATTCACTGGTCCAGGCGAGTGAAGACACAGGTGACTGGCATTCTGCGGCGTTTCCTGGAACGCTGCGCGATGTCATCATCGAGATCCGCAAGGTGAAGCACTAACCTGGGTGGGTTCGATAGTTCGCGTGCGACGGCGGCCGGTGGCCGTCGTCGCTTGGTAGTGGTCCGGGAGAGCAGGGCGATGGCCAGCACCGTCACCTCGCGCCGGAAGCAGCTCGGGAACGAGCTCCGGCATGCCCGCACCGCGGCGCGGATGACACAGCAGCAGGTCGCCGAGGTCCTCGGCTGCACCCAGGGCAAGGTCAACAAGATCGAGTCCGGTGCCGTCGGGGTGAAGCTCGGGGATGTGCGATCGATGCTGAACGCGTTCGGGATCAACGGCGAAGAGGCCGACACGCTGATGAACCTGGCGCGGGCCGCCGCCGGGCAGCGCGGCCACTGGTCCGGCTACCGCTCGGTGGTGCCGCACTGGTTCCGCACCTTCACCGACCTGGAGCCCGCGGCCGCGGAGATCCTCACCTGGCACGGTGAGCGCATCCCGGGCCCGCTGCAGTCCGAGCACTACATGCTCAAGCAGTTCACCGAGGCCGGCGCGACGGACGTGACGTCGCTGGTGCGCAACCGGCTCGACCGCAAGGCGGTGTTCGAGCAGCAGCAGCCGCCGTACTACCGGTTCATCATCAGCGAAGGCGCGCTGCGCCGGGCACCCGGCGGGTACGCGCCCGCGGTGATGCTCGACCAGGTCGAACACCTGCTCTCGCTCGAGAAGCACCCGCGGGTCTACGTACACGTACTGCCGTTCGGCGCCCGGCTGGCCGCGGTGCCCAACGACTTCACGATCATGCGGTTCCCGGACCGCACGCGGGACTTCGTCTACATCGAGCACTCCGCGGGCGGGCTGTACCTCGACGACGTCAAGGACTTCAACATCTTCGTCGACTCGTGGGACCGGCTGCGCGGAGCCGCGCTGGAGCGCCAGGAGACCCGGCAGTTCCTCAAGGAGCTTGCGGAGGGTTACCGCGCCCAGATGCAGCAGCTCCAATAGGGCGAACGGCCGCGTGAACAGTCCCGAACGGTGAACAACCGTCGGTAGAGTGTTCGGTTGCGCCCGAAACCACCCGGAAGTGCCGCCCGAAGGGGACATCGTGGACCCCGCCTTCCTCCCCGAGGCCGTCGACCTCGACCGGCCGAACATCGCGCGCATCTACGACTGGGCCCTCGGCGGCACCGCGAACTGGGCGATCGACCGGCAGTACGGCGAGCAGGCGGTGCAGGCGTTCCCGCTCGCGAAGGCGCTCGCGCGGGGCAACCGGGACTTCCTCGGCCGGGCCGTGCGCTACTGCCTCGCCCAGGGCATCACGCAGTTCCTCGACCTCGGCTCCGGCATCCCGACCGCGGGCAACGTGCACGAGGTCGCCGACGACTACGCCGACGACAGCCGGTGCGTCTACGTCGACCACGAGCCCGTGGCCGTCGCGCACGGGCGGATGCTGCTCGACGAAGCCGGCGATCCCGAGCGCCATGCTGTGCTGCACGCCGACCTGCGGGACGCCGAAGAGGTCTGGGAAGCCGCGCTCGCCACCGGCGTGCTCGACCCGGACCGGCCGATCTGCCTGCTGACCGTGGCGGTGCTGCACTTCCTGCCGGACGGCACCGGCGTCCGCGAAGCCATCCGCGACTACCGGACGCTCCTGGCGCCGGGATCGGCGTACGTGCTTTCGCACGCGACCGAATCCGGCGTCGAAGGCGATGAGCTGGAGCAGATCCGGAAACTCGTGAAGCTCTCCGAACGGTCGAGCTCGCCCGCGGTTTCCCGGTCTCTCGACGAGATCGCGGCGTTCTTCGGTACCTTCGACGTCGTCGAGCCCGGGATCGTGCCTGTGGGAGAGTGGCGCCCGGAGCCCGGCGCCGCCACGGTCCCCCTCGCGAGCGTGGTCGGCGGTGTCGGCCGCAAGCCTGGAGGACGCAATGACGACGCAGGACCCCGAAGCCCCTGAGGGCGTGGACCTCGACCGGCCGAACGCGGCCCGCATCTACGACTGGTTCCTCGGCGGCGACGCCAACTGGGCCATCGACCGCCAGTTCGGGGAGCAGGCGGTCAAGACGTTCCCGATGATCAAGACGGTCGCCCGTGCCGGGCGCGACTTCCTCGGCCGCGGGGTGCGGTACCTGGCGCGCAACGGCATCGACCAGTTCCTCGACCTCGGCTCCGGCGTCCCGACGGTCGGCAACGTCCACGAGGTCGCCACGGACGTGAACCCGGACGCCCGGTGCGTGTACGTCGACAACGAGCCGGTCGCGGTCGCCCACTCCCAGATCCTGCTGGAGCAGGAGGGTGTCGCGGGCCGGCACGCGGTGCTGCAGGGCGACCTGCGCGACCCGGCCGACATCTGGAAGCGCGCGCTCGACACCGGTGTCCTCGACCCGAACCGCCCGATCGGCCTGATCATGGTCGGCGTCCTGTACTTCCTCGGTGCCGACGAGCCGGTGGCCCAGACCATCCGGAAGTACCTGTCGCTGCTGCCGTCCGGCTCGTACTTCCTGTCCTCGCACCTGACGAGCGACGGCCTGCACGAGATGGCCGACGCGGACAGCCGCGAGACGATCATGAAGCAGTACAACCAGTCGAGCACGCCGCTCCACCTGCGCACCCGCGAAGAGTTCACGTCGTTCTTCGAGGGGCTGGAGCTGGTCGAGCCGGGCATCGTCTACCTGCCGGAGTGGCACCCGGAGGAGATCGAGTCCCGGGCGACCAGGAAGCTCGCGAACGACCCGGCGTTCGTCGGTCACCTCTGCGGCCTCGGCCGCAAGCCGTGACGGCGGCCGCCTACGACGCGATCGCCGTCCAGTACGCGGAATTCGCCGCCGGGGCCTGGGACAAGCACCCGCTGGAGCGGGCGGTGTGGACGGCGTTCGCGGATTCCGTCCGCGGCCGCGGCCCGGTCGCCGACCTGGGCTGCGGCCCCGGCCACCTCACGGCGCACCTGCGTTCGCTGGGGCTCGACGCGTTCGGCGTCGACCTGTCCCCGGCGATGATCTCGCTCGCCCGGGCCGCCCATCCGGACCTGCGGTTCGAGGTGGGCTCCATGGCGGCGCTCGAGCTGCCGGACGCGTCGCTCGCCGGGATCCTGTCGTGGTACTCGGTGATCCACACGCCGCCGGGGGAGGTCCCCCGGTACTTCGCCGAATTCGCCCGAACGTTGGCGTCCGGTGGTCACGTTCTGTTGGGGTGCTTCGAATCCCGGGGCGGCCCGCTGACGTCGTTCGACCACAAGGTGACGACGGCCTACTGCTGGCCGCTGGACGAACTGGCGGGGCTCGCGGCCGATGCGGGACTCGCCGAGGTGGGGCGCGTGTACCGCGAGCCGGGTCCGGACGAGCGGCCGCTGCGGCACGGCAGCCTGCTGCTCCGGAAACCGTAGTCACGAACGAAAAGAGCCCCGGTTCCGTCAGGGAGCCGGGGCTGTTTCGTGGTGGTGCGGCAGTTCAAGCGCGTGAACCGATGCGGCCGCGCATCAGCGGCGTGAGGTCGATCGCGGCTTCCAGCGGGCGGGTCGTGCGGACCCCGTCGGCGTGGCGCCGCAGCGGAAGGTCCTGGTCCGTCGCCCAAGTCGTGGTCTTGCGCAGCGGGGCCTGGATCAGGCTGAAGCCGAAGCGGTTCCGCAGTTCGTTCCCGATGCCCCGGCGGCCACGGTGTTCTTCGTCCTCGCGGCAGAAGAGCGAATTCACCCGGACGGCCATTCGTCTACACCCCCAGCTCTCGTCGCGGTGCTTCGGCGTCCTGGTGGGAAAACGCTTCCGCACCTCTGGTCCGGACCAGCTCGGTCGCGGCCGTGGTGGCTGCCCGTCCGGAGACGGCGAGCCTGGTCACGGCGAGCGCGCCGGGTGGCGCACTGTCCTCGACGATCACGCTGTTCCTCCCCCATGAGGTCCTGCGGTGGCTTGGTTTGGTTGGTTCCGGCGCTGGTCGTTCGAACACTTCGGCCCGCCTCGACGACCGCCCGCCGCGAGCAGGCAGTCATTCACCGACACCAGCGCCCCGGCCGATGCGATTAATCCTACTCCTGGAATAATCTTCATGTCGAGGCCGTACCCAGTTGATCACCCGCTTGGCCCTGTGGCTTGCTCCATTGAGACACTGAGTAGCCGGGAGCGGGTGCCTTCGACCAGGTCACGACCGCGCCCCCCATCGATCCTCGGAGGTACGACCCATGGCGGATTATCCGTCGTTCGCGGATTACGATCCGAACACGGCCGTGACCCTGTTCGAAGAGGCCGCCTGGGAGAAGTCGTTCGCCAGCGAGCCCAACGGCGGCAGCTGCGTCGAGGTCAACCTGGGCTCCGAAGGCCTGATCGGCGTCCGGGACACCAAGCTCGCGACCAGCCCCGTCTTCGTGTTCGACACCGCCGAGTGGGAAGCGTTCCTGATCGCCGTCAAGGCCGGCCAGTTCGACCTGCCCGCCTGACCGCGCATACCGCGGAAGACAAATGGTGAAGGCCTCCTTCCCCGCTCTCTACGGTGAAGGAGGCCTTCGCGACCGTCCGAATACGTCCGGAAGCTCGATGTGAGCGGAATCTCACCCGATTGCCGGAAGCTCCCCGCCGCGCAACCGGCCGCGGGTCCGGCGCCAGGCCACCACGACGAGCACCACGAGCCCGATCAGCGGCAGCGTGCTGATCGCCCAGCTCACGCCCATCGGCGGCCCCGGCTGTTCCAGCACCGGCAGGGCGCGCAGCTCGCCGGTGCCGGAGCCGGCGGGGCCGTTGACCGCGAAGCGGAACGTCCAGTCACCCGGCCGCGGCATCGAGCGGACGTCGAGGCCCCAGACGTCGCGTTTGCGCGGGTGCCGGACCAGCGGCTGCTTCCGGTTCTGCCCGCCTTCCGGGTTGACCATGGTGAGCGTGCCGGACTTGCCCTCGATCCCGCCGTCGGGGATGAAGGTGAAGTCCAGCGACTGCATGGCTTTCAGCGGCCAGGTGCTGAACCCGATGGTCAGCCCGTACGGCCCGGCCTGCACCCGTTCGGTGTGCACGATGTTGACCGGCTCGTAGGCGTTCGCCGTCCCCTCGGTGGTGAACAGCAGCCCGGCGACCGCGGCCAGGGCGAGCAACTTCTTAAGCATCAGCGGTTTCCCCCTTCTTCGCGGGCGCCAGCAGGCAGAGCATCCCGCCGAACCGCCACCCGGCGAACCCGCCGAGCAGCCCCAGCGCCGCGCTGAGCACGGCGGTCGTCGTCAGGTACCAGGCCGGCGGCAGGTGCGCGCCGGTGTAGAGCAGGAAGCGCTGGACCGGCAGGCTCAGGCCGAGCAGCAGCCCGGCGATCCCGCCGGCGACCACGGACACCCGGCCCGGGCGCCACCCCCGGCGCCGGCCGGCGAGGTACACCAGCTCCATCAGCGCGGCCACCGGCAGCAGCGCCATCGGTGTCAGGGACGGCATCGCCGGCACGCCGGAAACCGCGTCCCGCAGCGGCAGGCCGACCATGTCGGCGTACGCCTGTGCCGCCCACGGCGAGAACCACCAGAAAACGGCCTGCACGACCGCGACCAGCGCCGCGGTGCCCACCGCCCCGCCCGGACGGCGGAAGAACCCGGCGCCCACGGCGACCAGCAGCACCGCCATCATCGACGTCCCGATGGCGACGGCGTCGGCGTAGTCGTCCGGCACCTGCTGCAACCCGAGCGCCAGCACCGGCCCGAAGGTGAGCAGCACGGTCAGTGACGCCAGCGTGCCGAGCCGGCCCCAGCGGTGTTCACGCGCCGCGGCGAACACCGCGGTCGTGCCGATCAGCGAGACCGTGATCGACAGCAGCAGCCCGATGTGCGGCGGCGAGTCGATGACCGCGTCGAAGCCGTAGAGCCCGTGCCACCACTGGTCCCACAGGCCGTACAGCAGGAACGTCGCCGCGCCGACCCCGGAGACCAGGTAGCCCAGCGGGGCCGCGAACGTCCGGCCGAACACGTTGACCACGCGCCCGCCGATCCGCGGGTCGACCGGCCGTCCCGCGCGCCGCGCCGCCGTCGTCAGCAGCACGACGGCGAGGCTCGCCAGGCCGACGACCGCGCTGCCCGCGTACAGGAACAGGTGCGGCAGCGTGAAGAACGTGTCCGGCCCGACGTCGTCGTGCCACTGGATGTCCCAGGTGAGCCCGACCAGCGACAGCAGGGATCCGCCGAGCACGACGTTCGCCGGCAGCAGCCCCGTTCGCGCTTGTTGCGTCACCGACGTGCTGCGCACGCCGGATGCGGTGAGATCCATTCCCCCTCCTTCTATTTGACCAACACGGGAAAGACGACCTGCGCGGGCCCGCCGGGGCCGCGCAGCGAAACGGTGATCTCCCACTGCCCGGCCATCGGCAGCCCGACGTCCGCGGCGCGGAAGTGGCCGGGCCCGTCCGGCCCGGCGGGCACCGGCGCGAGCGCGTGCCCCATCTGCGCCATGACCGGCGCGACCGTGACGGCTTCGGGCGCCGGCCCGGTCACCGCCACCGCGAACGTGTTGCCGCCGATTCGCGGCTGCTCCGCGGAGAACTGGACGGTGTACGGTCCCGAAACCGCTTGCTGGGTGGCGGATTTCGCGCCCGTGCCGCCCCACAGCAGCCAGGCGGCACCGGCCGCGGCGACCAGGGCGACGACGGCGATCAGCAACGTCGGGCGTTTCATCGGGCGGCTCCTGTCGTCGGGACGTCGACCACGGCGGGGACGGTGAGCACCCGGTAGCCGCGTTCGGCCTGCAGCCAGATCCGGTACCGGCCGGGCTCGGCGAAGGTGTAGGTGAAGCTGACGTCCGGGCCGTAGGCGGCGACTGTCTCATCAGGACGGTCGAGCTGCCCCGCGACCGGCGGCACCATCGCGTGGACGTGCGCCCACGTCGGGGCCTTGGCGGCGCCTTCGCCGGCGGGACCGGTGAACGGCCCGGTGACGATCAGGTGGCCGAGCATGCCCAGCCAGGGCTGGAGGTCCTGGCCGGGGAAGTGCGCGGTGATGGTGGTCGGCGTCCCCGGGCTGATCGTGAGGTCGACCGGGGTGCCGTCGATCGTCCGCGGTCCGGGGCCGGGTGGTTCGGGTGCGGGGGCCGCGGTGCCCCTGACGTCCACAGTGGACCGGGCGAGCTGGACCCCGCCGCCGCGCCGGGCCAGTTCCGCGGCGACGGCGTAGGTGCCCGCTTCCGGATCGTCGAGGCGGACGCGGTAGTCGCCGGGGCCGACGCGCACCGGGTGCAGGTGGCTCAGCCGGCCGGACGGCGAGACCAGCACCAGGTGCACGAGGGCGTTGTCGTGGACGAGCAGGTCGTCGGCCGGGCGGCCGGTGGCGCCGTCGGTGAGCCGCAGCTCGAGTTCATTGCCTTCGTCCTGGACGGCGAGGTTCACCGGCGGCCGTGAGTAATCCACTGTGGACAGCCGGGCGTTCGCGTACGGGTCGGTGACGTTGTCGTACGTGGGGTCCAGCTGGCTGCCGGGTGCGGGCGGCGGGGGAGTGCTCGCCGACAGCAGCGCGCCGGTGACGGCGACGGCGAGCGCGGCGACCACGCCACCCGCGGGGATCAGCGCGAACGCCGTCCGTTTCGCTCGCACCCCCACGACCAGGGCCAGCAGCAGGAAAACGCCCGCGGCGACGAAGCCGCCGTAGGTCGCCTTCTCCCACGGCGGCACCACCCGGGCGGGCACGATGAACGGGATCGTCGCCGGCGGCCCGGTGCCGTCGCTCAGCGAGAGTTCCCACGGCCCCGGTTTGTCGACTTGGAGATTTCCCGCGTAGACACCCGGTGTGGCGCCGAGGACCACGTCCGCGCGCGAACTCGGGACGCCGCCGGCCGCGACGGCCAGGTGCAGCGTGCCGGGCGCGGTGCCCTGGTGCGTCACGACGTCGACCCGCAGCGGCGACGGTGTCGTGTCGACGCGGCGGATGATCACGGTCAGCTCGCGGGCGCCGAGCGTCTGGGCGACCTGGATGTCGGCGCCGGCCGGTGCGCCGTCGGCGTGCGCTGTCCCCCCGCCGGCCGCGATGCCCAGTACGGCCAGCAGTAACAGCAGTGCGGCTTTCGATTTGCTCCCCATCGTGGTTCGAACCTAACCGGCGCGACCGGTGGCGGGCGTCACGGCGGCGAGGGAACTCCGGTCCCCGGTTCGGGGGATTCCCGGCCCCGGTGGTCTCAGGGGTCGAGGAATTTTCGCAGGTGGGTGACCACTTCGCCGGGTTGTTCCTCGGCGAGGAAGTGGCCGCATTCGGCGAGGGCTTCGCCGGTGACGTCGTCCGCGTACTCCCGCCAGATCTCGAGTGCCGGGAGCGTGTCGAGCAGGCCGTTGGCGCCCCAAAGGGCGAGGACTGGCTGGGTGACGCGCTTTCCGGCTTCGAAGTCGGCGTCGTCGAGTTCGGCGTCGTCGGGGAAGGAGGCGCGGTAGTCGTCGAAGCCCGCCCGGAGCGCGCCGGGCTGGGAGAAGGCGCGGACGTACTCGGCCTGCGCCTCGGCGTCGAGGGCGTGGCGCTGGTAGGCCCACCGTTCGAAGAAGTAGCCGAGGTAGGCGGCGATGTTCTGGCCGGCCAGAAGCTCCGGCAGGTCGGGCTGGAGGTGGAAGAGCCAGTGCCAGGACGGCTTCGCGATGACGTCGAGCCGCTGCCACATCGCGCGGGTGGGCACGATGTCGAACACGGCGAGGCGGCCGACCTGGTCCGGGCGGTCCAGGGCCCAGCGGTGGGCGACGCGGCCGCCGCGGTCGTGGCCGGCGACGGCGGTCTTCGCGAAGCCCAGGTGGTCGGCGAGGGCGGCGACGTCGGCGGCCATCGTGCGCTTGTCGTAGCCGGACTTCGGTTTGTCGCTGCGGCCGTAGCCGCGCAGGTCGGGGGCGATCACGGTGTGCGTTTCGGCGAGCGGCGCCAGGACTTTGCGCCAGCAGTGCGACGTCTGCGGCCAGCCGTGCAGCAGGAACAGCGGCGGGCCGTCGCCGGCGCGGAGGTAGTGCAGGCGGGTGCCGTTCACGGTGGCCATGTTCTCTAACCGATTCATAGGGTTAGACGGTAGCGCTGCTTCTAACTATCTTCAAGGGTTAGAGTGATGGACATGGAATGGGTCTTCGACGGCGGACGGCCGTGCCTCGACCTCGTCAACACGATGCGCAGCCGGCACGAGGCGGGGGTGGAGCTGCTGACCGGCCCGGACGCGCTGGCCGAGTGGCTTTCGCTGGCGGGGCTGACGACGGGCCCGGTGCCGGTGACGGCGGGCAACGTGCTGGCGGCGAAGGCGCTGCGGGAGGCGATCGACCGGGTGCTGTTCCCGCCCGAGGTGCCGGACAAGATGGACATCGAGCTGGTCAACAACGCGGCGGCCTCGGCCCCGGCGCCCCCACCGCGCCTGGCACTGGTGGGTGGCGTGCTGCGCCGGGAGGTCCCGGCCCCGAAGGACCCGGTGGCGGCGGCGTTCGCGGCGTTGGCGGCGGACGCGATCGACCTGGCCACGAGCGACGCGGAGGTCCGCATCTGCGCGGCCGACGACTGCGGCCAGCGGTTCTGCGACGCCTCACCGCGCCGCAACCGCCAGTGGTGCTCGATGGCCCGGTGCGGAAACCGGGCAAAGGCCCGCGCGCACTACGCCCGAACAGTCACCCGCAACTGACCAACCCGGTAACCCCCGCCCAAGCGTGTCGTCCACCCAGGCACGCGTGTCGTCCGTCCAGGTACGCGTGTCGTCCCTCCAGTCACGTGAGTTGACCCCTCAATCACGTGAGTTGACCCCTCAATCACGTGAGTTACGCCTCCAGTCACGCGAGATCGCTCCCCAATCACGCGAGTTACGCCTCGAATCACGCGAGTTGCGCTCCTGGTCACGCGAGATGCGCCTTCAACCACGCGTGTCACCCTCAGTCGTGGTCAGAGGTCAGGCCGCGCACCCGGCCCGTCGCCGCGGACCAACGCCCGATACACCTTCGGGTGCGCGCGCAGCCACACGTTGAGCTTCCCGACCCACCGCATGGGTGCCGTCTGCGCCCACGCCGGGATCGGCCTGCTCGCGATCCGGACACCCGCCGCGAACCGCGTGAAACGTCGCTGGTCCACGTCCGTCCACTGCAGACCGAGCGTCTCGCGCAACGAAGGCGGCAAAGTGGCCCGTACCAGGAACAGCTGCTCCCGCTGCAAGCGTCGCCACCACGAATCCGGCAGCCCCTTCACCGGCTTCGGCGCCGTCCGGATCGTCTCGAAGAGCTGGTCGATGGCCGGGTTCACCCCGAAACCCGCCACCATCGCGTCGTAGTACCGCTCGAACGCCGCCCAATCCCGCGGCAGATCCCGCTCCCGGACGCCGAGCACCAGCCCGATGTCGCGCATCTGCGCGTAATACTCCGAAAGCTCCGATGTGGACAGTGGTCGCCCGAAGAACCGTTGTGCGTCAACCGGTGCCTTCACCAGCGTCGCGTGCACCCACGCATACGCCGCGGGATCGAGCGCGCTGTAGCGCCGCCCGTCCGCAACGCCCGTGAACGTCCGGTGCAACGCGCGCAACCGCGCGGCTTCCACCCGCGCACCGGCCGCACCGCCGTAGACGTAGATCGACAGCGACGCGACCGTCCGCATCAGCCGCGTCCACGGATCCGATGTGTAGTCCGAATGATCCCGCACGCCCGCCGCGACGACCGGGTGCGCCACCTGCAGCACCAGGACCTGCTCCGCCAGCAGCCCGTCGCGGAAGTCGCCGAAGTACTTCCACGCCGCCGTCCCGCGGACGATCGGCCGAGCCATCAAGCTCCGCGGAGCAGCATCATCAGGGGCTCGGCCACCGGCGTGTCCGTCTCTCCGGTCGCCAGCCGCCGCAGCTGCAACCCCGCGATCAGCGCCACCACCGGACCGGCCAGCCGCTGCGGCTCCGGCACGCCCAGCGCTTCCAAGATCGTCACGGCCAGCTCGTCGTACGCCGCGAAGCAGCGCGAAGAAGCTTCGTGCAGCTCGGGATCGCGGGCGGACTGGAGGTACAGCTCGTGCGCCCCGAGCTCGTCGGCGCCGAACGGCAGCTGCGCGATGACGTGCTCGACGACCGAGGCCGCCTGCTCGACACTGAGCCCCTTCTCCCGGTAGTCGTCGACGATCGCGCCGAGCTTCGCCGTCTCCTCCTCGGCGAACAGCAGCATCGCCTCGCGCAGCAGCGCCGTCTGGCTCGCGAAGTGGTAGGTCAGCGTGCCGAGCGAGACGCCGGCGGCGGCGACGATCCGGCGGTTCGTCAGCCCGCCGACCCCGTGTTCGCCGACGACGGTCAGCGCGCCGCGCAGGATGGCGTCCCGGGTGCTCACCAGCTTGTCGCGGGATGCCGCTCCGGCCACCGTTCGACCTCTTCCAGTTGCGCGGCAAGCGAAATCAGCCGCTCCTCGGCGTGCGACGGGCCGAGCAGCTGCGCCCCGAGCGGGAGCCCGTCGGCCGTGAGCCCGGCCGGGACGTTGACCCCCGGCCAGCCCAGCACGTTCCACGGCCAAGCGTACGGGCAGGCGGCGATCATGGCCTGGTCGGTCTCCCACCCCGACAGCCCGTCGAACGTGCCGACCGGCGGCGGCGGGGTCGCGGTGGTCGGCGTCAGCAGCACGTCGACGCGGCCGAACACCGAGCCGATCCGCCGGTGCAGGCCCGGCTCGAGGGCGCGGGCGAGCCGCAGCGCGGGCCCGGCCAGGAGACGGCCGTGGCCGGCGTTGCTGCGCGTGCGCGGGTCGAGCCCGGTGCGGTCGGGCACCCGCAGCGTCCAGTCGCGGACGCCGGTGAGCGAACGCGGCAGGAACGTCAGCCCGATCAGGCCGTAGTCCGGCTCGACCTCGACGATCTCGTGGCCCAGCCCGGCGAGGGACTCGGCGAGCCGCCGGACGTTCGCTTCGACGACCGGGTCGAGCCGGGTCTTGGTGGCGGTGAACGGGATCCGCGTCGACAGCCCGATCCGCAGCTTGCCGGGCTCGCGCACGGCGGCCGCGCGGAACACCCCGGGTGTCCCCGCCGCGGCGTCGAGCAGCAGGGCGGCGTCTTCGGTCGTGCGGGCCAGCGGGCCGAGCACGGTGAGGCCGTGGAACAGCTCGCCGCCGGTGGGGATCCGGCCGCGCTGGGTCTTGATGCCGACGAGCCCGGTCCACGCGGCCGGGATGCGCACCGAGCCGGCGCCGTCGGACCCGAGCGCGGCCGCGATGACCCCCGACGCCACCGCGGCCGCGCTCCCGCCCGAAGAACCCCCGGGGGTGTGGCCGGGGTGCCACGGGTTGCGCGTCACGCCGAAGGCCGGGCCCTCGGTGAACGGCCACTGGCCCAGCTCGGGGGTGTTCGTCTTGCCGATGATCACAGCTCCGGCTTCGCGCAGCAGCGCGACGGCGGGCGCGTCGGCCGTCGCGCACGGGAATTCGCCGGCGCAGCCGAACGCGGTGGGCAGGCCGGTGAGGTCGACGTCGTCCTTGATCGCGAGCGGCACGCCGAGCAGGGGAGCGCGGTCGCCGGCCGCCAAGCGCCGATCCGCGTCCGCGGCTTCGGCGAGGGCTTCGTCGTCGCGCAGGTACCGGAACGCGTTGAGCGTGGCCTGGCTCGCGTGCGCGCGCCCGAGCGCGGCCGCGGTGAGCTCGGCGGAGGTGATCTCCCCCGCGGCGAGTTGCGCGGCCTGGGCGGCGAGGCCGGTGAAATCAAGGCTCGTAGCGGTCATGACGGCCCCCGGAGGTTCTCGTTCGTTCGAACGAACGTTACCGGATACCGACGGTCTTCGGCTACCTCCGATGAGCTTTCCCCCGGCCGGACGTCTACCCGTCCAACGACTACATGAGGAGAACCCATGGCCACGGTGCACGCGGGCATGAGCATGTCGCTGGACGGTTTCGTCGCCGACCGCCACGGCGGCACGGCCCCGCTGTCCGACCCCGCCGCGTCCGGCGGCAGCGAGTGGATGACCGACCTGATCCGGGAGACGGGCGCGGTCGTCCTCGGGCGCCGGTCGTACGCGATGGCCGAAGACCCGGACTGGTACGTCGGCAACTACGAGTTCCAGGTCCCGATCTTCGTCGTCACCCACACCCCGCCGGCCGTGCTGCCCGCCCAGGACGAGAACCTCACCTTCACCTTCGTGACCGACGGGGTCGCTTCGGCGGTCGAGCAGGCCAAGGCGGCCGCGGGGGACCGGGCCGTCAAGGTGATCGGCGCGAGCGTGGTCCGGCAGGCCGTGCACGCCCGGGTGGCCGACGAGCTGCACGTCTTGATCGCCCCGGTGCTGCTGGGTGCCGGACTGCCGTTGTTCGGCGACCCCGATCTCGACGGCGTCGCGCTGCGCCGCATCGGCGTGCGCGAGGTCGGGCCGGTCACCGAACTCCGCTTCGCGGTGCTTAACTCCCTATAGTGGTTAGAAGCCGAGCCTGGAGGGCCGATGACGTTCGACTTCGCCGGATTCCCCGACGCCGCGCTGGCCGCGATCCCCCGCGTCGACCTGGGCGGCTGGCCGACCCCGCTGCACGAGGCGCCTCGGCTCGGCGAAGCCCTCGGCCTGCCGAACCTCCTGCTCAAGCGCGACGACGTGCACCCCCTCGGCGCCGGGGGCAACAAGCTCCGCAAGCTCGAATACCACCTGGGTGCGGCCCGGGAAGCCGGCGCGGACACCGTGATCACCTTCGGCGCGCTCCAGACCAACCACGGCCGCCAGACCGCCGCCGCGTGCGCGAAGCTCGGCCTGCGCTGCGAACTCGTGCTCACCGCCAAGGTCCCGCGCGACGGCGAGGCGTACGAACGCGGCGGCAACCTCCCCCTCGACCGGCTCTTCGGCGCGACCGTCCACGTCTGCGCCGACGGCGAGGAGACCGGCCGCACCTACGACCGCCTGGTCGCCGAAGCCGCCGCCGACGGCCGGAAGGTCGCCACGATCCCGGTCGGCGGCTCCAACGACCTCGGCGCTCTCGGCTACGTCCGAGCCACCTACGAGCTCGCGAAGCAGCTGGAAGAACGCGGTATCGAGCGGGCCCACCTCGTCGTCCCGCACGCCAGCGGCGGCACGGCGGCGGGGGTGGCACTGGCGACCGCGCTGCTCAAGAACCTCGGCGTCGGCATCGCCTGCGTCAGCCACCCGCTCGGCGAGGCCACGGAGAACCTCCGCGACCTCGTCGACGGCGCGGCCAAGCTCCTCGGCGTCGAACCGCCGTCGCTCGCGCACACGAGGATGGGCGATTCCACGCTCGGCCCCGGCTACGGCATCCCGACCGACGCGGTCTGGAACGCCCTACGGCTTTTCGGCCGCACCGAAGGCGTGGTGCTCGATCCGGTCTACACCGGCAAAGTGGCCGCCGCGCTGATCGAATGGGCAGCCCACTTCGCCCCGGACGACCACGTGGTGTTCCTGCACACCGGCGGCATGCCCGGCCTGTACGGCTACGCGCCCGAATTCGCGGCGGCCGTCGAAGGCTGATTCCAGCCGGGTCGCCAGCCACAGCAGCGTGCCCAGCAGCACGACGTCGGCGAGCAGCAGCAGCCGCTGCATGACGCCGATGGGGAAGGCGTCGGAGATCCCGCGGAACGGCGTCACGCCGGCCTCGCTCAGCCGCACGAACACGAAACTCAGGGCGAAGAGCGTGAATGCCCCCGCGGTCAGCCGGATCGCCCGGACCAGCGCCACCCGCTCCGGCCGGTCCCGCAGCGGCTCCAGCAGCGAGATCGCCCCGCCGGGCAGGCTGCAGAACGCGACCAGGCACGCGTAGAGGTGGATCTCGCCGCTCACCGGGTCCGGCGCTTCGGGGTAGCTCGCCGGGAAGATCGCGGCCGCGGCCAGCCCGAGTGCCCACAACGCGAGCAGCAGCCGGGTCGTCCGCGACAGCGGCACGCCGGCGACCTGCAGGGCACCGAGCACCCCGAGCGACCCGACGGCCAGTGAAAACAGGCTCGCCGCGAGCATCCCTTCACCGCGATCGGTCACCGTGTAGCTCGACAACGTGTCGTACACCGGGTTGCGCGAGCTGACCACGTGCAGCACCACGGCCGTGAACAGGCCCCACCCGATCGCACCCAGCGCAACGAGCCGCCACGGTCTCGTGCGCTTCCCCGTTTCCGTCCCCATGCATCCAGGGTCTCGGGAAACGCGACCCCCGTGATCAGGGAAGACCCTGAATAACCCCCTGATTGAAATCCACCAGGACGAGCGCCTGGTCGTCGTGCCGCTTCGGCCGGGGCCAGCGTTCGCCGTCCGGATCCTGCTTCTCGGCGGTGCGGACGGCGTCCAGCACGGCGTCGGGCCCGTCGGCCCGGGTGACTGCCAGGACCTCGCGCCAGTCGAAGAGCTGGTACTGGTCGACGCCGATGGACACCCCGTCGCTGGCGAGCAGCACCGCGTCGACGTCGGCCCGCGGCCAGCTGCGCCGGACCGAGTGCGCCGCGGCGCCCGGGTCGGCTTCGGCCACCCAAAAGCCGTCGTGGGCGTTGCGCCGGCGCCGGACGTCCGCGCCGGTCTGGAGCATCCCGCGCCGCCGCAGCCGGGCGAGCCGGTCGTCCGAGACGACGTCGATCCCGAAGCCGCCGAAGCCGACCACCGGGCTGTCGGCCAGCACGAGCGCGTCGACGCGGTCTTCGAGCCAGCGCACGGCCGCGACCGTGCTCGACGGCGAGCACTGCGGCCGCAGCCGGTGTTCCGCCGTGACCGCGGCGATCGCGCTGGTCAGGACCTCGGTCAGGTCGGCTTCCGGGGCCGCGCGGAGGTCGTCGGCGAGGCGCCGGGCCAGCCGTTCGGCGTACCAGCCGCCCGGGGGTTGCGCGGGGTCCGACGAGGTGGCGCCGTCGAGGACCAGGACCGCGTTGTCCAGCACGACGACGTGGTCCTCGGTGGGGCGTGGGTGGCCGTCGGCGCCCACCCCGGCCCGCTCGGCGATCGCGATCTCGGGCATCACCCGACTGTACGTCGCCCCTCCCGGGGCTTCGCGCTGAAGGTGTCAACTTCGGTTGACAGGCGCGAGATGTCAACGTAGGTTGACGACCATGACGGAAGCGACGGATTTGGCCGCCCGGGCGGGTGATCGCGATCCCCGGGTGGGGCTGCGCGCGGTCGCCGCGCTCCGGCGGCTGCTGGAACAACTGGAGGCCGTGCAGGTCCGCAGCGCGCGGGTGCACGGCTGGTCGTGGCAGGAAATCGCCGCCGAGCTGGGGGTCAGCCGGCAGGCCGTGCACAAGAAGTACGGGAGGCACTGATGTTCGAGAGGTTCACGGCCGACGCGCGGATGGCGGTGGTCGAGGCGCAGATCGTGGCGCGCGAGTCCGGCTCGGTGGAGATCGGCCCGGCTCACCTGCTCGCCGGGCTGGTGAAGACCGGCGTCCAGGTGCTCGCGGAGCTGGGCGTGTCCACCGACGACATCGCGGCCGAACTGGCTCGCACCCGCCGCCGCGGCGGGGTGAGCGACGCCGACGCCGAGGCGCTCACCGAGTTCGGCATCGACGTCGAGCAGATCGTCGAACGCGTCGAGCAGACCCACGGCGAAGGCGCCCTGTCCGGACGGCTCGGCCCGGCCAAGCGCGGGCACATCCCCTTCACCGCACAATCGAAGAAGACGCTGGAGCTGAGCCTCAAGGAAGCCGTCCGGCTGGGCGACAAGCACCTCGGCCAGGAACACATCCTGCTCGCGCTGGCTCAGCAGCGCGGCACCGACGACGTGCTCGCCCGGCGCGGCGCGGACTACCAGACGCTGCGCCGGGCCGTGCAGCAGCGCAAGGCGGGTTAGTGACCCTGCTGGCGCTCCTGCTGTTCCCGCCAGGTGGTCCAAGGCAGCAGCGCCTGGGTGAGCGGGCCGATGGCGAGGGCGTAGAGCACGGTGCCGATCCCGACGGTCCCGCCGAGCAGGAAACCGGCCGCGACCACGGTGACCTCGATGCCGGTGCGCACCAGGCGGACCGACCAGCCGGTGCGCCCGGCGAGCCCGGTCATCAGGCCGTCGCGGGGGCCGGGGCCCAGCCGGGCGCCGACGTAGGTGGCGGTCGCGACGCCGTTGAGCGCCACCCCGCCGGCCAGCAGCACGATCTGCCACACCAGGTCGTGCTGGTCCGGGAGCACCGCGCGGACGACGTCGACCATGACCGAAATGATCACGACGTTCGCGATGGTGCCGATGCCGGGCCGCTGGCGCAGCGGGATCCACAGCAGCAGCACGGCCACCGAGATCAGGCCGGTGACCGTGCCGAACGTCAGGCCGGTGTGCTTCAGGACGCCTTCGGCCAGCACGCTCCACGGCTCGAGGCCGAGGCCGGCGCGGGTGACGAGGGCGACGCTGGTGCCGTAGAGGGCGAGGCCCGCGAGCAGCTGGACGCTGCGGCGGGCGGGGTCACGGGAGATCCGGACGGGCCGGAGGTCGGTCTGAGCCACGTCTCCACTATCGCGGGGAAGTGGCCTTGTAAACCATAGCCAATTCCAGGATATTGGCCTTATGGAAGCCGTGCTCCCGGTAGGTGGACGTATTTCCGGGCCCCGATTGGCCGTCATGCTGGGCTCGTGGCGGCAAGGCGGCTCCCGGCAGGGAGCGGCCGACCTGGCCGCGGCCCTCGAGCTGCAGGTGCTGGACGGCCAGCTCCCGCTCGGCACCCGGCTGCCCGCCGAGCGTGAGCTGGCCGACGCGCTCGGCGCCAGCCGGACGCTGATCGGCGCGGCGCTGGACCGGTTGCGGGAGAACGGGTTCGTCGCGAGCCGCCGCGGCGCGGGGTCGTGGATCGCCGCGCCCGGACGGCGCCGCCGCGGTCCGCTGGCGCCGGCGGGTGCCGGCTCGATCGACTTCACCCACGCGTCCTCGCCGGCCATCCCGGGCACGGCCGCGGCGGTCGACGCGGCCCGCGTCCGGCTCGCCGACCACCTGGGCGACCACGGCTACCAGGAGCGCGGCCTGCCCGGCCTCCGGGAGCGGATCGCGCGGCGCTACACCGAGCGCGGGTTGCCGACGACGCCGGCGCAGGTGATGGTCACCAACGGCGCGCACCACGCGTTCGTCCTGGTCCTGCGGATGCTCGCCGGCCCCGGCGACCGCGTGCTGGTGGAGCAGCCGACGTACCCCAACGCCCTGGAGGCGATCCGCGCCGCGCACGCGATCCCGGTGCCGGTGGCGCTCGACCCGAGCGGCGCGCGCGGGTGGGACATCGCCGGTGTCGACGCGGCGCTGCGCCAGGCGTCCCCGCGGTTCGCCTACCTCGTCGTCGACTTCCAGAACCCGACCGGCCTGCGGCTGGACGCCGAAGGCCGCTCCCGGCTCGGGACCGTGCTGGGCCGCGCCCGGACGCCGGTCGTGGTGGACGAGACGCTCGTCGAGCTGGACCTGGAGGGCGATCCCCTGCACGGGCCGCCGCCGCTGGCCGCGTTCGCAGGCGACTTGGCCATCTGCGTCGGCTCGGCGTCGAAAACGCACTGGGGCGGCCTGCGGCTCGGCTGGATCCGCGCGTCGGAGGACCTGCTCGGCCGGCTGGTTTCGGCGCGCTACGCGGTCGACCTCGGGTCGCCGGTGTTCGAGCAGCTCGTGCTGACCGAGCTGATGGCCGACGAAACCTTGCTGGGCCGCCGGCGCGAGGAGCTGCGCGGCTACCGCGACGCGCTGGCCGCCGCCGTGCACCGGCACCTCCCGGACTGGACGTTCACGCTGCCGGACGGCGGCCTCTCGCTGTGGTGCCGCATGCCGGAGCCGGTGAGCTCGCGCCTGGCGGTGGCGGCGGCGAGCCACGGCGTCCAGGTGGCGCCGGGCTCGCGCTTCGGCGTCCACGGCGGGCTGGAGCGCTGGATCCGGCTGCCGTTCTCGCTGCCACCGGACCGGATCGACGAAGCGGTCCGGCGGCTGAGCGCGGCCGAAGCGTCGGTCCGCGGCACCCCGGCTTCCCTGGACGCGCCCATCGCATGAACGAACCGGTGCGCTGGATGCGAGCCCGCTCCCAGGGATGGGCGGCGTTCATGTGCATCCAGCGCACCGGTTCGTGTTCCACACACCCGCTCACGGACGTGACCCCGTTCGCGGGTACCGCTGGCTTCCCGGCACAGCCCCTCGACGTGCCGGGAAGCCGGCGGCTCAGGTGCGCTCGCGGTACTGCGAGTCCTCGCTCGGCGCGGTGAGCAAGGGCTCCCGGAGCGCACCCGGTGTGGGTCCCGGGGGCCCCGGGGGGCCGCGGCGCCCGGGCCCGGGGACGACCCCGCCCGGCGCCGGCGGGCGGGCGGGAAGTATGTGGTGTGTG